>JBEBDP010000001.1:0-5289 GCA_041156925.1 Bacteroidota bacterium
GTTGGAGCTGGAGCTGCAACTGGTGCAGGTGTAGCTTCTACAACCTTAGGCTGTTCTGCTTCAACTACTTCAGCTTTTTTCTTTGTATCTTTTTTAAATACAATCTCTTCTTCATCTTTCTTCTTCTTTGCTTCCGTAGCAGCGCCCTTTGGAATTTCAATGGCGTCGCTCTTTGCTTTTGCGGCCTTGTCTGAAGAAAATTCTTGTTGCAAAGAATGGTACATGTCTTCCGTCAACTTGGATGTTGGCTTCAGATCATCTTTGCTGAATCCCTTCGATACAAGGAAGTCCACCAACGTGTCTTTTCCGATGTTGAACTCTTTGGCCGCAGCCATTAACCTGGGTGTATTTGATTCTGACATTTATCCTCCTTAAGCTTTTATGCTATTTTTCTTTTTGTTGCTTTAATACTGTTGAGACTTAGTCCTTATCAAATTCAGCTCTCAAAATATCACGCAATTCTTCAATGGTCTCTTTTTCTAGATCTGTTCTGCGCTCAAGCTCAGTTGCAGTCAAATCCAACACACTGCGTGCTGTATCACAACCAATTCGCTTCAACTCTTCAATGATCCAACCTTCAATTTCATCGCTGAATTCATCCAAGTCGATATCGTACTCAGCCATTTCACCTTCATTATCTCTGTACACATCAATATTGAAACCTGTCAACTCTTCTGCAAGTTTGATGTTTACACCGCGCTTACCAATGGCCAATGATACTTGATCAGGTGAAACAAAAACTTCAGCACGCTTTCCTTCGTTATCAATGTTCATGCGTGTGATCTTAGCAGGTGTCAAAGAACGTTGAATCAACAACTGAATGTTGTTGGTAAAGTTAATGACATCAATATTTTCATTCTTCAACTCACGAACAATACCATGAATACGGCTACCTTTCATACCCACACAAGCACCTACTGGATCGATACGATCATCGTAGCTTTCTACAGCCACTTTAGCACGCTCACCTGGTTCACGTACAATTTTCTTGATCACAATCAAACCATCAAATATTTCTGGAACCTCAATTTCAAGCAACTTGGCAAGGAAGGATGGATGTGTTCTAGAAAGAACAATAACTGGAGTGTTATTTTTCATTTCTACTTTCTTGATTACAGAACGAATGCTCTCTCCTTTCTTGAAATAATCAGATGGAATCTGTTCTGATTTTGGAAGAATTAGCTCATTGCCATCTTCATCAATCAACAACACTTCTTTCTTCCAAACTTGGTATACTTCAGCATTGATGATTTCACCAGCACGATCGCCATATTTTTTTACAAGTGCATTCTTTTTCAAATCACCAATTCGGCTTGCTAACGTCTGCTTTGCAGCAAGAATAGCTCTTCTACCAAAATCCATGATATCAACTTCTTCATACAACTCTTCACCTACTTCGAAGTCAGGCTCAATTTTAATTGCATCACTGTATTCGATCTCCATCAAAGGATTTTCTACTTTTCCATCTTCAACAATCATGCGGTGACGAACAATCTCCAAGTCACCTTTCTCAGTATTTACAATTACGTCGAAACTCTCATCAGAGCCATATTTCTTACGAAGCAAAGTCTTGAATACATCCTCAAGTACTTTCATGAGCGTGGGACGATCGATGTTTTCCGCATCTTTAAAATCCTGGAAGGACTCGATCAAATTGATACTTGCCATAGCCTATCGTTTTTTCTTGTCTGTTTTATTAAAATATGATTTTAACCACTGTTGACTTTATTTCAGAGAATGGAAGCACGTGCTTGACCATCTCTTTCTTTTTCCCTTTCCCCTTCTCTTCTTCTATTTCAATTTCTTGATCACCCACAACCAACAACTTCCCTTCAATTTCCTTCCCTTCATTTGTTGTTACCTCAACCATTCTGCCTAGGTTCTTTCTATACTGACGAGTCAATAACAAGGGCTCATCCACACCCGGAGAAGAAACTTCTAAAGCAAACTCTCCATCATTACACACCCCCTGCTCCACGATTTGTTTGTACAGGGCCCTATTTAGCTTAACGCATTTATCAATCGTAACTCCTTCATCGCCATCCACATACACAGAGATGTTATTGATGGGTCTAATATGGACCCGAACAAGGAAAATAGAAGGATCTGCCTCTAAGAGGACCTCTACTAACTCCTTGATTTTCAATGTTTTTGCTTCGTTCGACATGGTATAGAAATAAAGAAGGGAACGATTCCGTTCCCTTCAATTGTTCCTGTTTCGAATACAAAGATAGAGAAAAAGGGGAAATTGACAAAATAGTTCTTGATCAGGCAGTTAGCTGACCACCATCATGAATTACTAATTTGGATTAGTTAACTTCACTTTTAAGACAAATTTGTCTTGAACAAATGCTTAACCGGACTAACTATGTCGGACAACCTGAATGATTTTTACAAAGAAAACAAACGTTTGGTTGCGGATTATTTTGAAACCAGACTCCAAATTTTAAAGCTGACTTCTGTAAGAAGTCTCTCTAGAACGCTCAGCATGCTGATTCTCATCACCCTGATCAGTTTCATGGTGCTGTTTTTTCTGCTTTTCTTGGTGATTGCCTTCTCTTGGTTGATGGCAGATTTGCTGGGAAGTGCTGCTATGGGATTTTTATGTGGTGGCGGAGTTTTTCTACTAATCTTATTATTGGGTGTTGCATTTAGAAAAGCCTTATTCCTTAACCCTTTGATCCGCCTGTTTATCCGGACTGCTACACAGGAGGAGGAAGATGAATTTTATTAAGATGAACAAACGAATCAGAACGATAGAGCAGCTCGATATGACCATTCGTGAATTGCGAATGAAGCAAAAGAGTTTGGAAACCACGCTCGATAATAATTTCCAAAACCTGAAAGGCAATTATTTCAGCATGACACTCAACAGTGTCTTTGGTGGGAAACGCAGCGCAACCAATTTTTGGGCGGATATTGTAAGTCGATTTATGGAAAGCGAAAAACTGCAACAAGGCGTAAGCAATTTTGTTTCCAAAATGGCAGATAAAGTTGGGGATGTACTAAAGGGGGATAAAGAAAAATAAAAAGGGATCAGATTTTCCGTTCCTCAAAAAGCTGTCCGCCAGATTTTGCATTTGACTAACTTCGCAACATGTTACGTTATATCTTATTGGGCTTTGCCATTTATTTCGCCTACAGGTTTATTGTAGGATTCGCATGGCCAGTTTACAAAACTACCAAGCAGGTTAGAAAACAATTTGATGCAATGCGTGAGCAGCAAGAGCAATTCACGCAAAGTCAGCAACAACCTGCGCCTGAAAAGAAGCAACCAAAAGTGGACAACGACGATTACATCGAGTTTGAAGAAATTAAAAACTAACCTCTAGTTCTTTTTCCTGCAGGAGTAATCACAATATTTCTATATTCAACTGGACCATGATCACCCTGTAAAAAGATTGGACCTGGTTCTCCTTCTTTGCTATCCAAAGCCCCTCCTGTAATACCAGGAATGATTTGATCATTGATTATTGTCTTACCATTCGCAACAACAGTCACGCGGCGTCCAATTAAAGTAATATCATATACTTGCCATTCCCCAGCTGGTTTTACTGCCATTTCATTTGGTGTTAGGAAACCATACACACCGCCAAACAAATGAGAGTTCGGCTCTCTACCATAACTATCTTCCACCTGCACCTCATATCTTCCTCTTAAATAAACACCACTATTGCTTCCCTTAGGATAACGCACTTCAATATGCAACTTGAAATCTTCAAATTGTTGATCTGTCATGATGTTTGAACCAGAACGCGGACTTTTCATGACACCATTTTCAACCACCCATTGGTTGTCTTTGGTCTGTGTATGCCAACCAGTAAGATCTTTACCATTAAACAAAGTGATAGGTGCACCCCATACTGGATTTTGCATTCTCACTAAAGAAGGTGCGCGTTCGCCAACAAAAGGGTGTGTTTCACCTCTATTGTTGCGTATAGTGCCGACTAACTTACCATCCTTTATTTCAGCATTCATCACCAAGTCAATATCAGTCATATCCCATTGTGGAGGGATACTGAAATTCACTTTACCATTTGTAAAATTTACTTTAGCAATGGGCCTTGCGCTTCCGCCCTCTGCAACAAAATGTCCAACCAAAGTGCGAATTCCTGAAAGCTCTACTTCCAACCATGAAGGAACTATTTTATCCCCCTGATCAACAGTTAAGTCCCAACGCCCAATAATAGCTGGTGGTGGTGGAGGTGCAGCATGATCTTGTGCAGTTGCAAAAAAAGAAAAGAGCAAGGCAAAAAAAGTAAATAGTTTTTTCATGATGGCATGTTTATATATCGAATATAAAAAAAAGAAGTGACACTATTCTAATCCCCTTTTAGTTACCCTTTAGCATTTTCTAATGCCCTTTCTAATTCATCCATTTCTTGTGGAGTGAGGTAACGCCATTTACCAGTGGGCAAAGTGCCTAACTGAATATGCATGATGCGAATCCTTTTTAGTGTTTTCACTTTATAACCAAAAGTCTCACACATGCGACGAATTTGTCGATTCAGTCCCTGTTTCAAAATAATCCTGAAGCGCCTTTGTCCTTCTTGCCTGATGTAACAAGGCTTAGTAACCTCTCCCAATATACGGACACCAGTTCCCATTTGTTTGATCATCTCATGGGTGAGTTCCTTATCAACTGTAACAACATACTCTTTCTCATTATTATTACTAGAACGTAAAATCTTGTTGACAATATCACCATCATTGGTTAATAAAATCAATCCTTCAGAATCTTTATCCAAACGACCGACAGGAAAAATTCTTTTAGGATGATTCATGAATCGAATGATATTGGTTTTATCACTCATGTCAGTAGTGGATGTTACGCCAACTGGTTTATGTAAAGCTATGTAAATGGGCCGTTGTTTCGATTTGATTTTTTCACCATCGATGGCAACAATATCACCTGCTTGTACACGAGAAGTAGGCAGTGCGATATCATCATTGATGGTTATTCGTGCATCTTCTACCAGTTTATCCGCTTCCCTTCTGGAACAGAAACCTGAATTACTAATGTATTTGTTAATTTGAATACCCTGGTCGCTATCTTGCTTTTTCATCGAGGATAAAGTTATTATAAACTACATAACTTAGTGTACATGGAAATGAGTGGATTGTTAAAAAAGATTATTGCCTTAACCACGCTACGCAGCAAAGTAGCCAAGGGAATAGAGATTAGTCCCTATACCTATGCCAAAGGTTACCGAGAACTAGCCATTTTAACGAAAAGAAATTTTAAGGATTTTGTTTTAGTAACAGCTGGAATATTTTCTGCAGCATTCG
>JBEBDP010000002.1:0-3217 GCA_041156925.1 Bacteroidota bacterium
AATTGTCCCTCAATGCTCGCTTCAATATCTTTACCTGAAAGTGCTAGGGATCTGAATTGGGTAGAGGTGAAGGCATGAAAGGTTAAACTATCAAATTTGTACGCCTGATTATTCCTATAAACGATTAGGTTTGAAAATTTTGCCGTTCCATTTAAATTGTCCGGATCATCTCCAAGTAAATCTATTTCTGTTCTTCCTCTAAATTGTAATGGAAGTGAAGTGAAATTGGTTTTTTGTAAATCAGATGATATGATATCAATGGAAGCAAATGTTTGTGGAATGGTATCTCTTAAATCAATCATTGCATCTAGTTCAGCCATTAGGTTTTGGTCATTGATCTCCATGCTGGTATGCAACTGATTTTTTGCAAATACACCTTTGAGGTAAATATTAGAATAATTGTAATCGTTAAATCTAAGGCTTGATAATAAAGAATTATAGCTTAGGTCTGTCGCATTTGATTTTACAACATAGTTGCCACTTAGTTCTTCAAGCTGACTGACTTTTAAAATTTTACCAAGATTGAAATTGGAAATATTTCCACTTGATTCAATGCTCATTTTTTTGGCACCTGGATCTTTGATTTTAAGATCAGTCGTAATACTGCCAATAGATGTGCTCAGTTTCCCTTTTGTATTAATCGCTTGTTCAGTAATGCTAACATTACCTTGGTAATTAAATTTTCCTAATGGTAAAAGATCTAAGGGGATATTCTTTTCTATATCTGGAAGGGCTTTGTATAGGTCAGCAATTGATGAGACAACAAGTGCATTATCAAGTTTATATTCGGCAACATCAGTATCAGGTAGTCCGGTTATATGCAAATCACCTCTTACAAAAGTATTTTCACCATAATCCAACTCAACATTGTCTGCAAGTAGGTTGGCGACTGGTCCCTCTACTTTTCCGTCTAAAATCAGTTTGATTTTTGTGTCTTTTAAGACTGGAGCAAAAAAGGCAATGTCTTTTAAATCCAGAACACTTTCGCGTATATCACCTTCAAGTGTAACATTGGTGACAAACTCTGCCATGTCGTCTATGAAATTGTTGTATTTCATAGTAAATGAATGACCAATATTGCTATATGGTGTTTTGATGTTTAATTGTTCAAACGACATTTTTGTTGGATCCATTTTCATCAATGCTGATAAAGCATTCACCTGGAATCCACTTCTTTCAATTGTGCTTAATTTAATATCTGCTTTAATTGTATCTGCAATCCAACTGAAGTTGTTTAATTCGCCATTTATTTCCTTGAAATTAATATGCTCTCCATCAAAATAGGGTAGCGGTGCTGCACCGTTTTCCAAATCACTGATGAAGTTCCCTTTTTTTAAGGCTACTTTTTTTGCTGTAATGTTCCATAGGTCGGGATTCCAATAATGTTCGCCTTTAATTCTTGGTTCTGTAATTGGTATTAATGAATCAGGTCTTAATCCTTCATATTGATAAAGCTTAAAATAAGGTTGGTCGACTAAGATATTATCAAACTCGATTTTTTTCTGTTTGATGTTGAATTGTTTGGCACCAAGTTTGAAAGATTTAATAGATATCAACTGGTCTTCACCTCTCCATTTGTCGATCGTTTGATAACGGATATTGGCAAGCTCAATTTCTTTTAAATCGAGTTCAACTGTACTAGGTTGTGATTTAGTTGGCTTATCAGATGATAGCGCTTCAATGATAAACTTATAGTTCCAGTTGCTATCTGTTCTATTGGTATTGATGTAGGTATCACTTAATCCGAAGTAATGGATGGTGATTTTATCTTTTACAAAGAACCAATCGGTTATTCGAAGTTTTAAACTTCCTGCAAATAAGAGGGTGTCCTTTTTTTGATCCCTAACCAATATGTCGTTTAAGTAGAAACGGTTGAAAGGGGAGAAATCAACTGATCCAATTTTGATTTCTGTGTTTAGTGTTTTACTGGCTTGTTCAGTGGCATAATGCACCAACTTATTTTGGACAGCAGGAATTCTTATCAGTATCCAAATCAACAGGAGCAGTCCTATTAATCCTCCAAACACATAGCCTAATATAGTAGCTGCCTTTTTCAGATGAAGAATTTGTGGTAAAGTTACCAAGAATAGTATCAATAAGCTGAAGCATGGTCGTCACCTCGTTTGTCGGCGACAGCCTCAATGCTTTGAAGCTTTTTCCCTTTCCAGTCCAGTTTGATGACTTCTGTCCTTCCAATTTGACCACGGTTCACCACTTTGTATCCCATCTTTTCCATTTCTGCTTTTAATTCAGCTGAAAAATCTTTTTCAACCATCAACTGGTCGGGCAACCATTGGTGGTGAAACTTAGGGTTATTGACAGCATCTAAAGGTGATTGTCCGAATTCAAGAATGTTGACCAAAGTCTGAAATACAGAAGTAGGTATGGTTGTCCCACCAGGGGTACCGACTACAAGAAAAGGCTTATTGTCTTTCAAAACGACAGTCGGCGTCATAGAACTCAACATTCTTTTTCCAGCCTGAATGGCATTTGCTTCTTTTCCCACTGCGCCATACATATTGGCAACACCTGGCTTCACACTAAAATCATCCATTTCGTTGTTCATCAAAAAACCTGCTCCGCCAACCACAGTCTTAGATCCATAACCACCGTTGAGGGTAGTGGTTACACTCACTACATTACCATATTGATCGGCAACAGACAAATGGGTAGTCTCTTCACTTTCAGGGTTTACATTTCCAGGTTGAACTGTCTCACTAGGCGTCGCTTTGCCTGGAATAAAATCATTCATGCGGCTTTTCAAATATTTTACACTGGATAGTGTTTTTACAGGAACCTTCACGAAATCTTGATCGCCCATAAACTCCGCTCTATCTGCATAAGCCCTTCTTTCCACTTCAGTCATCAGTTGCACGGCTTCTTTGGAATGAAAACCCATCTTAGCAATCTCTTTGTCCTCAATCATTTTCATCATCTGCTCCATCAATAGTCCGCCACTGCTGGGCATTGGCATCCCAATTACTTTGTATCCTTTGTAATCAAAAACAACAGGCTGACGGATAACCGCTGTATAATTCTTTAAATCCTCTTCAGTAATCATCCCTCCACCTCTTTTCATTTCTTCTACAATCAATCTTGCTGTTTCACCCTCATAAAAACCTTTCATGCCAAATTGCTGAATACGCTTTAAGGTAGCAGCCAATTCAGGTTGATAAAGTGTATCGCCTGCTTTCCATTTTTCATTTTTTACGAAGGC
>JBEBDP010000003.1:0-6481 GCA_041156925.1 Bacteroidota bacterium
GCAGTTAATCCTACTGCATCAAATTCATTAACCTCATCGGCATATTTTGCACTTGTCTGATGGGCCTTTTCTACAAATGCAGGAAGAATATGATTAATCGTATAAAAACCACTTTCCTCAATGTTTCTGATAGTATGAGGGGCTGCTTCTTTTGGTCTGTTGATAAAACCAATTAGAGCTGGATCTGCTCCTAAATGTACAATATTGCTGAAGATTGCTAGGTTGGGCTGACCAGCTTTGTTGACAGTTGCAATGAGGCTGACTGGCTTGAAACCACTTAAAGAATTCACAAAATTTGCCCTGTAAATTCTTGACCAGCCCTGAATTTCTGCGATAGTGTAATGTTTCACAATTCGTTTAACATCATACCCATTAAAAAGTTGCAATTTGCATGCAATAATCCACCCTTTAAATGCGTTTCATGTATGCGTGAAAGCAAATCCTATCCGATGAAGACTTTTGTTGCAGGTTTAATCCTGCTTATTTGTGTAGTGGGAGTTTTTTCCTTCAAGAGCCATTCTGGCTCTACTTCGAATGCTAAATCAAATTATAGCAACTCGAAAACAAATTCAACAGTTTTCAACAACGGATTTATAGTCGGCTTACACGAAAAATTAAGTCGCGCTGGAGCTGGTATTTCAGAAGAAATTCTTTCTCTCGCAATGATGGGCTTCAATAAATTGAATGCACAGCAAAGACTTAGTCAGGATAGTATCCTAACCATCATCGACTATACTAGATCTTCGAAAGAGAAACGCTTGTTTGTAATTGATTTGAAATCAAAACAACTATTATTCAATAGTATAGTTGCTCATGGGAGAAATACAGGAGAAGAATTTGCTAAAACATTTTCCAATAAACATAATTCACACCAAAGCAGTATTGGTTTTTACATTACGGAAAAGCCTTATCAAGGTAGCAATGGTTATTCATTAGCGTTGGAGGGTGTGGAAGATGGATTTAATGATAAAGCCAAGCAACGTGCAATAGTAATACATGGTGCTGATTATGCTACTGAACAAATGATCAAAATAAAGGGATACCTGGGAAGAAGTTTTGGTTGTCCATCACTACCACCGGGCTTGAACAAAAAAATTATAGAAACCATCAAGGAAGGCAACTGTGTTTTTGCCTATTATCCTGATCAAAAATATTTGAACGCATCTAAACTTCTAAATGGTTAAAATGGGATCTTAGAATGGTTAATCCGACCCGGCCTTTCCAGGCTGGGTCTCTTTTTTTAAACCCATAAGGCAATTAACTGCGTAGCGAAACCAAGCAAGAACCCAGTTATGATATCAAACCAATGATGATCTGAAACAATTTTTCTTGCAGTCATTACTCCACCAGTAACCACAACCGATATCATCATCGGTAATCCTGAATCTAAGTTGCCATTCAAGAGAATAACCGTCATGAGTCCCATTAACCCCCCAACGCCAATTGCATGCATGCTGATCTTGTAGTTGTTATTCAAGACTAGCGCCACAGCGGCAGAGAAAAACATACCACGACACATATTGACCAAAACTCTTGGCACTTCTGGCTGATTTTTAAATACATAGTATGACCAAAAGAAAAAAGTAATACTTGCCAAATAAGGAACAATTCGCTCTTTTTGTGTTTGAAGCAAAAGCGACTTATTAAACCCTAAAGCGCGAAGCAGCACTACTACAATCAAAGGGAAAAAGACATTGTTGTTGATGACAGCAAGCAGCTTCAACATTTTTTGTTGTCCGGAGAAGCCTACAAAAAAATAAGGATGAATGAAAATCAAGTATCCGGCCATCATCACACCAACAAAAAGTGGATGAAAAACGTAAGAGACGACTTTAGCCAAGATGATGGCTCCTTTAGGAAAACTTGTTTTATTATCGGTTTGTTCCATTGTTAAAGTTCTTTGCGAAGCCTAGCCACAGGAACATTCAGGAGTTCTCTGTATTTAGCGACTGTTCTTCTGGCAATATTATATCCCTTACTTTTTAATAGTTCAGTCAACGTATCATCACTCAGCGGATTTCGCTTGTCTTCCCCATCAATAATTTGTTGCAATATATTTTTTACTTCCAATGTAGAAACTTCTTCTCCACTTTCAGTACTCAATGATTCGCTGAAAAAATATTTAAGTCTAAAACTACCAAACTCAGTTTGCACAAATTTGCTGTTGGCAACGCGACTAATAGTGGAAATATCCAAGCCGGTTTTTTCTGCTATGTCTTTCAAGATCATCGGGCGCATTGAAGTTTCATCACCCGTTAAAAAGAAATTCTTTTGGTGATTGATGATGGCCTGCATTGTAACCATTAAAGTATGTTGTCTTTGCTTGATGGCGTCAATGAACCATTTAGCAGCATCTATTTTTTGTTTGATAAACACTACAGCTTCTTTTTGACGCTTATCTGTTTTGCTTCCCTTTTCATAATCACGCAACATACTACGATAGTCGTCACTTATTCGGAGGTCGGGTGCATTTTTTTGGTTCAATGTAAGCTCAGGTTCACCATTGTTGTTGTAAACCAAAAAATCTGGTACAATATATTGTTCAGCTTTGTTAACGGAACCTACTTGTCCGCCTGGCCTTGGATTCAATCTTCTTATTTCAGCAATTGCATCTTTGAGTTGATCCTCGTTGATATCAAGTGATTTGCTGATTTTGTCAAAATGTCTTTTGGTGAATTCATCAAAATGAAACTCAACAATGCGCAGTGCATGCTTTAAAGCAGGCTGACTACTATGCAAAATTTTTCTTCTCAATTGAAGCAGTAAACATTCCTGAACATCTCTAGCTGCAATTCCAGCAGGATCGAAATGTTGGATTTTTAAAATCAAGGCTTCAACTTGTTCTTGCTCTACTACTACATTTTGTTTGAAGGCAAGATCATCTAAGATAGAATTGGTATCCCTTCGCAAATAACCATCATCGTCAATGCTTCCAATAATTTGTTCTGCAATTTTTGCTTCATCCTCTTCAAGATTAAGCAACCTTAGTTGTTCGGATAGTAATTCGTGTAATGAGTTATTTGTTGGATGGGGTATATTGCCACTTCCTTGTAGCTCTGGAACTTGGTCTTCTTTGAGTTTGTATTCTGCTATGTCATCATCATCTCCATACTCACTGTAGCTCAAATCTTCATCAAGATTATCAGAGTCAGCTATTGGGTCTGCATCTTGGTCTTCATCACTCAAGGGATCCTTCTCTTCATAGTCGTCTTGCCCCAATTCCAAAGCAGGGTTATCCTCCATCTCCTCTTTTATCCTTTCTTCCAACAGCAAGGTTGGCACCTGCAACAGCTTCATCAGTTGAATCTGTTGTGGCGAAAGTTTTTGCTGAAGCCTTTGTTGTAAGCCTTGATAAAGCGCCATGGTTAAGAATACTCTTAGTGGAATCTAGATTATGCTGTAAATTTACAAACAAATAAGCGAGGAGTGAAAGCTTTCATTTTAACCATCACCATATTGTTTTCAGGAATAGTATACGGACAAGAAAAAGTGTCGTCAGCACAGCCTTTTATATTTATTCCCAAACAGTACGATTTAACTTCTAACAAGAAAACAGCTGCCATTGCTCCTAACTTCATCAGTATGAATCAGGGATTTATGTGTAAGCAAGAGTGGCTAATTGAAAAGAAAACAGGACTGCCTTTGAGGGTAAGACTAGGTTCGCTAGATTATGTAAATAAACTTGAGGGAAAGTAAATAGCCTATTTTTTATCTTTCAAAGTTCTTAGCTTATCAAGCAATTGATTCAACTGTTCTAACTCAGAATCAGATAAAGCAGCAGTTGTAGCATTCATTTCTTCTGAATTTTTATCGATTCGCTCTAACAGCTTTTTGCCTTCTTTAGTAATAAAGACATCCACCAATCTTTTGTCAGCGGTACACATTTTTTTATCCACCCATCCCTTTAAGACTAATCTGTCAACGATGCGACTGGTATCGCTCATTTTATCCAACATCCGTTCACGAATAGTCAATGTTGATAAAGGTTTAGGGTCGCTACCACGAAGGATCCTGAGTATATTGAACTGCTGCATGGTAATATCTTCTTCAGCTAAAAAGGCCTTAAGGCGTTCGGTCACCCAATTATACGTATAAATCAAGTTGATCATGGCCTTCTGACCTTCACTTTGAAAATGCTGTTGGTTGATATCTTTTTCAATACCCATAAAAAAAATTAGATTGGTTTTTTATTGGGATCTACAAATTCATGGGCATATATCTTGACCAGAATAATAACATAACTGAACACAAGTGGACCAAAAATAAAACCCATGAATCCAAAAAGTTGTAATCCTACAATTACACCAAAGACAGTTATCAAAGGATGTACATTGCCAATTTTTTTCATTAAGCTAACTCTTGCCAGGTAATCAACGTTACCAGTGACCAACAAACTATAAATCAATAATCCGGTACCCGGACCAGTTTGACCTTGCGAGAAAAGATAGATTACCAATGGCACCCAAATCATCATTGTTCCTACTATTGGGAAAAAGGCAAAAACTCCAGTAAGAAATCCCCACATCAATGCATCATTCAAACCAAATATGAGATATCCTAACCATGCAGCTAACCCTTGAACAATTGAAATGAGTGGAATACCAATTGCATTTGCCTTAACCATGTGTTTTGTTTCCTGCGCCAAGGCCGTTACACTATCCTGGTGCAAAGGAATGAACTGCTTCACTGTATCTTCCATAGCTCGTCCTCCAGTAAACATAAAAAAGAGGACAAAAAACATCACCAACATATTACTAAGAATAGTTGCTGAACTATTGAGAAAAGTTGGAATGAAATTAGCGAGGTTGGATTCTAGCGACTGTATGTTTTTTTCTGACAACAACTCTTCACCTGTGAGTTGCTTCAGCTTATCAGATAAAGCTTGCACGCCCACCTTCAATTCATCTGCATGAGAAAAGACTTCACTGATCTTGGGAGATACTAAAATGATAGTATAATACAATGGAGCTGCAATGAGCAACAAAAAGATCAGGATAAAAGAGAAAGCGGTCAAAGAGGGCTTCCAACCTCTTTTTTCAGTCAGATTGAAATAACGCTCCCTACCCAAAATATAAAAAGTTAGCGACCCCATGAGTCCTGGTAAAAAAATATAGAGCTCTTTTACAATCAGAAATGCAAAAAATACAATTACCAAGAGTAATACAATCTGTCTAATTCTATTATTGAATTGGGTCATGCTTGTAAATTAAGTCCAGACTTTGGTTCCTTCACTGCAGTTTGAGCAAATATCAATATTTTTTCTGCTCCGCATCAATTCTTTCCTGAATTCATCATAGTTTTTGCTTTCCCACACATTAGCCATCTCGTCTTGATTCAGGTTACCCAACTGATGTTGTGCATCTTTATCAAAACAACAGGGCAAAACCTTACCATCCCAGGTAACTACATTGCTGTGCCACATTTTCCAGCAATGATTGGCTAATTTATTTTTTGGAATGGTTTCGCCGGACTTGGTTTTAGTATACCTGCTGTACTTATTTTGAAAAGGGATCAATTGGTTGGGGTCATGTTCATAATCATTGATCTGAGCCGTTTTCAGCCATACATCATCTACCCCAATGGTTTTTGCCAATTTTTGGACCGCATCAATTTCCGACTCATTATGACGAACAACCAAAAACTGAAATACAACATAAGGCGTTTTACTATTCAATTTTTCTCGCCAATACAAAATACGTTTTGTGCCTTCAATTACTTTATCCAATTCACCACCCATTCTATACTGTTCATAAGAATATTGCGTCACCCCATCAATAGAAATGATGAGCCTATCGAGTCCACTTTCAATTGTCTTCTTCGCATTTTCATCATTTAGAAAATGCGCATTGGTAGAGGTTGCAGTATAGATACCTAAACCAGAAGCATGAGTTACCATATCAAGAAATCCTTTGTTCAAGTACGGCTCTCCTTGAAAATAAAAACTTAAATAGGTAAGGTGCTTACTGAGCTGACCGATGTATTGCCTGAATTTTTCTACCTCAATCTTACCAGTAGGTCTTGTAAATGATTTTAGTCCGCTTGGGCATTCGGGACAACCTAAATTACAAGCAGTGGTTGGCTCAACCGATATAGCCAACGGTTGTCCCCATATTAAAGGCCTCCCCATCCATCTGCTCAACCAATAAGATGTATAGACCTTTAGGGCATTGACAGATTTGAACAGCGTTAGCTTAGCAATAAAGTTGAAGATGTCGTTGACCTTTGGTGAGCGCATTGATGTAAAAATAACCAAACTGCCTTTGGGTTAATAAAAAACATAATTTGCCTTCAGAGAACTAATTTTCATTCACGTTGTTTTTAAGCTATGGATCCAGTAGTAAGAGAATTTATGCAGCGCATCATGTGGTCGCTTTTTGCCGCATTGACCTGGCTAATGATCAATGCTGTAGCAGGATTAAGATATGAACTTGCCTTGATTGATGGCACCCACACAACAGGTACTGCCCTATTTTATATTTGG
>JBEBDP010000004.1:0-2715 GCA_041156925.1 Bacteroidota bacterium
ACTTCTGCTTGGATCAACATACCAGGATAAAGCTGAGTAGGATGTACTGAAAAATGACAGTGAGCAGTTGCTGTTCTGTCATCATCAATCCCTTTATTTACAAGAATCACTTGAGCAGGATACTTTTTTTCATTATCGCCCATGAAATGAATCTTAACCGTATTCCCTATTTTAATATACGGAAGGTCCTTTTCAAAAACAGTCAAGGCAGCATGTATATCATCTGGATCAATTAATTCAAACATGGTTTCAGTTGGTTGTACATACTTACCAATATTGACATGCACTTTTGATACATATCCATTGATGGTAGATCGAATAGCCAATTGACCACTTATGTTATTTTCATTCAAAGCTGATGGATCAATGCCAATCAGTTTTAATTTTTCAGATAAAGACTTAACCAAGACCGATTGCATCTTCATTTCTGCCTCAGCCAATTGATACGCTTTTGAAGTCCCTGCATTTGAATTAATTAATGTTTGCTGGCGTTCTAGCTCTTGTTTAACCAGTTCCTGCTTAGCCTTTGCTGATAAATAATCTTGCTGTAATTGAACAATAGACTGATCTTCCATAAGTGCAATTACATCTCCCTTTCGGACTTGCATACCTGGAATGAGTTTTGTGTTGCGCAGGTACCCCCCCAACGGAAAGTTCACTGAAACTATATTCTGAGGAGGAAGATCAATTTTACCTTGTAGCTGTATAGCGGAACTCATTTTTTCTATGGAAGTAGAACCCAACTGAAGGGATAATGTTTTTAACTGCGCATCATTCAACTGAACTTCGTCGATGGGCATTTGTTCTCCCTCTGCTGGAACATCAACTTTTTTTGATGAACAAGCATACACAATAGTAGCACAAACCATTAACAACATTAACTTGAGTTTCATGGTCAATTTTTTTCAGTTAAATAATAATAATTGGCTAGAATGATTTGCAATTGATGAATTTCTGTTGCATAAGCAATTTTAATCTGCAATGATTGGCTTACCAATAGAGCCCATTCTGCATAGGATAAGTCGCCTGCCTTCAAGCGGACAGATGCTTGATCACGCATTTCTTCAGCCAGTTTCAACCCTTCACGCTCGTAATATTGTGCAGACTGCTTATGTTGGATAAAACTTGACAAAAGTTTAGCATACTCAATATCCAAGAACTCTTTCTGTTGTGTTCTTTCTATTTCAGCAATTTCTTTTTCTAGAGAGGCTACTTTTACTTTAGCCTTTGAAGAGCCGTTAAAAATTGGAATCCCTAGTCCCAATTGGAAAATACCAAATCGATTGTTGCTACCATAATATTTTTGAACAATTCCATCTGGAGTTTGCCAACCAATAATTGTCTGACTACTGTATCCTAAATTAAAATTGGGTAATAATGCAGAGCGACTTAAACTATAAGCTGCTTTTCGTTCTTGAACTATCGCATCCAACACTTTTAAAGATGGATGACTTGTAAAGTCAGGAAACGATTTTGAAACTTCAACACTACTTATTTTTTCAAGCTTTGGAGCTAGTAAATTATCGGCATTAATGTTTTGCTTAAGATCCTGAAGTAGTAATTGCCTATCAGCAAGCAATTGCATTTTTTGAATCTTGATTTGTTGAAACTGCAATTCGATAGCATTGAAAATACTTTTATTTATCTCCCCTTGCTGTTGCTGTATTACTGCAATTCGTCTCCACTCACTGAAATTAGATTCAATTTCATCTAAAATTTGTGCCCTACGTTCAAGATCCATAATTTGATAAGACAATTCACGAACTTTTAAATGAAGCGATGCCCTATCCAAGCCGGTTCTAGCTTTTTCTAATTCAAAACCTTTTTGGAAAACTTCTTTTTGTCTTTTATAGACAACAGGTAAATCAAACCCTTGATTGAGATACAATCTTGTGTCATTAAATGCACTATTTATTTTCCCATATTCAAACCCAACAGAAGTATTTGAGACTTGAGCAGCTCTATTCTTTAATGCCATGGATTGCTCAACTCGTTTATTTGCAATTTTTAGCACAGCTGCATTGTTATCAGCAAACAATATAATTGAATCTAATGGCAACAAGACCTCCTTATCTTGAGTGAGCCCTAAAAAAGGAAGCAAGATAAGTATGGGCAAAATTGAAGCTACTTTAGATTTTTTAAGCTTTCTCTTTTCTACCCATACATACAAAACAGGAAGAACGAAAAGCGTTAATAATGTAGCTGAAATCAATCCTCCTATTACAACTGTAGCAAGCGGTCGTTGAACTTCAGCACCAGAGCTTGTACTCAATGCCATGGGCAAGAATCCAAGGGAAGCGACAGCAGCAGTCATCAACACTGGACGAAGCCTTGAAACAGTTCCTTCAAGCGCTATCTCATCAACATTCATGGTATTTGTTTGCTTTGATTTGAGACTATTGAACTCACTGATCAATACTATACCATTTAAAACTGCCACGCCAAACAATGCAATAAATCCAATACCTGCAGATATGCTGAAAGGCATATCCCTAATCCAAAGGAATAGAATTCCTCCTATTGCAGAAAGTGGAATGGCTGAATAAATCAATAATCCGTAACGGATAGATCCAAAAGAAAAATAAAGAATAAGTAAAATCAACAACAACGCTAAAGGAACAGCTATCATTAAGCGATTTTTTGCCTCTGCTAAATTTTCAAATTGTCCTCCAAAACTTACATAATATCCAGGAGGCAGTGTTATTTGTTTGTCCA
>JBEBDP010000005.1:0-3298 GCA_041156925.1 Bacteroidota bacterium
AGAGACCTTTCCCTGACGCAACAAAACAATCATTTTCTCTTCGATCATTCTCGAATACAACAATTCCCTGTAAAAGGAAATTAATTCAGCATTAGAAAGTTTCTTGCGATCGAATTGCATACAATTAAGTTGTCATCTACTAGACTACTACAAGTTCATAAAAATCTTCAGGATGCAGGTATTTATTGGCTAATTCCTTCAATTCAGCTGCGCTGATGTTTTTGATGGTATCCACCGAATGATAAAAGAACGAATCATCGAGGTCGTTTAGTATGAGGTTCTTCCATCTTCCAATAATATGGAAAGGACCATCCAAATCACCTAACAGAGTACCAATCAGATAATTCTTTACCAGCATCAATTCTTCCTCATCAATATCGCCCTCACGGAGCTGTTTCATTTCATGATACACTTCGTTTACAGTCGCCTCACAAACAGTTCTACCTGCTTCGGTACTGATCATCCATGCACTCGACTGTATATGGTTGACCAGAAAACTGTAAATACCATAGGTATAGCCTTTGTCTTCTCTAATGTTGGTCATCAACCTAGAACCAAAAAAGCCGCCAAACAAAGTATTGAGTACCTGGACTTTCGGAAAGTCTGGGTGTTTTCTGGTTGGAAACAAACGAGCAATTCTTATAGCTCCTTGCACCCCTTCTTCATCATTGATGATATTCCATTTTTTCTGATTGTCAGAAACAATAGGATGTTCAATATTTTCTAATTGCTTTTGATTAAATGGAAGATCACCAAAAAACTGATTCATCAATTGTTGATAATCTTTTGGCAAGATACCAGCAGAGAAAACAGTACAATGCCCTTGCTGATAATATTGCGCATAAAACTTTTTCAAATCTTCCACTTGAATTGCATCATAGTCGGTTTCAAAACTATACACCCCATATGGATGTTTGAAACCAAACAACAATTCATCTATTTTTCTTCCAGCAACAAAATCACATTTTCTTAAATTGACTGCCAACTTTTGCTTCATATTTTGTCGGTAGATCAATAATTCTTCTTCAGGAAATATGGCGTCCGTAAATATTTCTCTTACCAATGGAAGCAACTGCGCTAACTGTCGCGTTAAACAATGTAGGGTTACTACAGCCGTCTCGTTGAAACAATTACGATTCAAATAAGCCCCGTAGAAATCAACAAACTCGTTGATTTCATAAGCCGACTTTTTTGATGTTCCATTCTTGATGAGAAAATTTGCAGCAGAGGAGACATTCTTTTTACTATCAAACCAATTGCCTGCTTTAAAAACCCATTCAATTTGAACAACCTCTTCTGTACCTGCTTGCACATTGTACACCTTTACTCCATTATCTAGACTAAAAGTATCTGGTCTTTTTAATTCTATTTTATACTCAACAGCATCTTTAATCTCTGGTGCTAAACTTCTATCTGGCATGAAATGATTTGAAATTGTTCTTATTTATTATCTGATAAATACCAAAGTGTATTGGAATTATTTGCGGTCAATACTTGATTGGCTATGCGATGCAGGTCTTGCGATTTCACTTGCTGGTACTTCTGAAACTCACTGTTCATGAGCTCCCCATCGCACAACAATTCATAAAAAGCTAAACTTCCCGCACGATTCATGACACTCATGTCCTCAAACGCCATCACACTTTCAGTCTTGTTTTTTACTTTCTGCAACTCTCTGTCGTCTAGCAATTCTTTTCTCACTTTATCCAATTCCAACTCAATGGCGTCTTCCGCTTTTTGCATATCAACACCCTTGATCAACTGACCTTCAATTGTGAGTAGTCCTTTATCAAGACTACCAAAATGATAGCAATTGATATTGGCAAACAACTGTTGCTCTTTCACCAAACTCTGATATAGACGAGATGAAGCTCCACCGCCTAAGATATCTGTTAGCAAATCAGTAGCGTAATAATCATCATCTCTTCTCGCACACATGTGCCAAGTCTTGTAGATGGCATCCATAGGAACATTCCTATGAACAGTCAATCTTCTTGCTTCAGCTTGTTGAGGTTCTGCAGGAAGATTGCGTTTGTATTGCTCACCCGAAGGAATATCTCCAAACCATTTTTCTGCAAGGGTCTTAACTTGATCAACTGAAACATTTCCTGCTACAACTAATATTGCGTTGATAGGTGTGTAGTGCTTGAAGAAAAAAGCTTTTACATCTTCCAATGTTGCATTTTCAATATGCGATAATTCTTTACCGATAGTCATCCACCTGTATGGATGTTCTTTATAAGCAAGCTCACGCATAGTATGCCATACATCACCATAGGGCTTGTTGATATAATGTTCTTTGAATTCTTCACAAACTACTTTACGTTGTACATCCAGACTTTTTTTACTAAAAGCCAAACTCAACATTCTATCACTTTCCAACCAAAAGGCAGTTTCTAAGTTATCTGCAGGTAACTGGCAATAATAGTTGGTTAGATCATTGGTAGTGTAAGCATTGTTTTCTCCACCCGCAACCTGAAGAGGCTCATCGTAATCTGGTATATTGACAGAACCCCCAAACATGAGGTGTTCGAAAAGATGCGCAAACCCAGTTTTAGAAGGAACCTCATCACGGGCGCCTACATCATAGAGCACATTAACGACCGCCATTGGCGTACTTGGGTCTGGATGGACCAATACCTTGAGCCCATTTCCCAGCACAAACCGTTCAAATTTAATCATGCCACAAAATTAATCATAAAATACTGATGGGCTTCATAGATAATTGAAGTGCTTTGCCCTCACGAAGAATAACAAAATTCATTTTCACGCCAATTTCTTGCATCATGGTCTTGTACACTTGAATATTATTACTGATATCATTGTTCAATGCAATAACTACATCATCTTTCATGAATCCCGCTTTATCTGCAGGCGATCCAGGCACTACATCGTCAACTACTATCTGTTTATCGATATAATAAAGAGATAACCCATGATAGGCATAGTCGAAATCATCACGATAATGGGTATTGGGTATGATGTGTACTTCTTGTTTCACATAATTGAATGTGGTGTTAAATCTCCTTAATAAATCATTCCCTATCAATCCACCTAAATAGGGATAATTGGTAATGTTATTTTCATCCTTGAATAAATACGTTGGCACTTTCCGGAACCTGTAGGGACCAAGTTTAACTTCAGTCACAGTAGTAACCCTCATGCTAGTTCTTCCCCCCACACCCTCAGCTTGAGTGAGCTTAGGTTCTTTCTTTCTTCTTTTCAATACACTGCTATCTGAAACATATCGCTCTGATAAAAGAAAATTCAAGCCTGCACCTGTATCAAGATAAAACTT
>JBEBDP010000006.1:0-6303 GCA_041156925.1 Bacteroidota bacterium
TCCACATATTTGATCAGCCTGAAAACATCATTATTTACATAAGTATGCAATGCACCAGTTAAATTCTGCAAAGGCAAGGGCAAGAGAAGATCAACATTTGACTCATCTAAATATGCTTTTAGCAATTGCAAATTATTCTCAATTGCATCGGGCCATTTAAAAACGTTGGTGTTGACTTGCTGCAAGATGAATGAAGGAATATTTTCCTTTGAAAGGATATAGGTCTTATGAATTAAACCATTACCAAAAAGTTGGATATCCAATGCAGGATCTTCATTAAAATAATTTCTTAGAATTTCCTGCTGATTAATCATTAGTACAACAACCTCACTTTTAAAGTACCCTTTACTTGCTTCAACAACTCGACTGCGTTTTTGGAGAGCTTTTTATCAATATCCAAAACAACATATCCTATCTCATCATTTGTTTTAAGATACTGACCAAGTATATTGATTTTATTTTCTGATAAACTGCTGTTGATTTCAGATAGAACACCTGGAACATTGGTATGGATATGCAAAATACGATGAGTACCTTCTTGAGAAGGAAGATTAATTTCTGGAACAGTATGAGATCCATAGGTAGCGCCAACTTCAAGGTATTGAAGCAATTTAGCACTTACGTCTTCGCCAATATTGTATTGTGCTTCTTCAGTTGATCCACCAACGTGAGGAGTAAGTAGTACATTAGGAATATTTTGAAGAGGTGAGGTAAATACATCACCATTTTTTTCAGGTTCCCAAGGAAACACATCAATGGCTGCACCAGAGAGCTGGCCTTCTTGTAAGGCGATTTTCAACGCATCAAGATCCACAACCTCTCCCCTTGCATAATTAATTAAGATGCCACCCTTTTTAAATTGCTTGATTACGGTTTTATTAATCAGGTTTTTTGTTTGATGGGTTTCGGGTACATGCAAGGTTACAATGTCCGCTTGTGAAACAATATCCTTAATGGACTTTCTAGATTCTGCATTACCGAGAGGGAGCTTGGTTATGGTATCATAAAAAATAACTTTCATGCCCAATGCTTCGGCAAGTACGCTCACTTGAGATCCGATGTTACCATATCCGATGATACCCAAAGTCTTACCTCTTAATTCAAAGCTACCTTTTGCATCCTTCTGCCAAATACCTTTATGAGCAGCATTATTTTTGTCTAGGATTTTTCTAATCAGGATGATCGATGCCCCTATTACTAATTCTGCAACTGATCTTGTATTACTATAGGGAGCATTAAAAACAACAACACCTTTTTTGGTTGCGGCTTGGATATTAACCTGATTGGTTCCTATACAAAAACATCCAATGGCTTGTAGTTTAGCAGCATGCTTGAGCACTTTTTCTGTCACCAATGTTTTAGATCTGATTCCCAAAAGATGAACATTTTTTATTTCATCAATCAACTGATCTTCACTTAGTGCTCCTCCAATTTTTTTTATATCGGTATAGCCAGCATCTCTAAACACTTTAATAGCGGCATCGCTGATGTTTTCTAAAAACAAAATTTTGATTTTGTCTTTAGGATAGCTGGTATTGTTTGTTAAGGCCATTGGTTTTTAGTGTATTTTTATGCGAAATTAGCAACTTATTATTGCGCATCCAATTTAAGGGCACACATGCAGAAATTGAAGGTATTTGCGGGCTTGTTTTTATTGTTTTTAGCACTTTTCTATTTTGCAGATTCTCGTTTAAAGCTTGAAAAGGCTACTCCGACTGTATCATACACCAAACAAATCAATGAAAATCCAGTTTTATCGGATGAGGATTTGACGCTTAGAAATTCAAGTGAAAAGTTTTATCAACAAAGCTTATTGCGATCTCGTTTCAATGGTGGTATTCTGGTAAGTAGAAACGGTAGAATCATATTTGAGGCCTATAATGGACTGAAAGAGGTTTTGAAAGGAGATTCAATAAATTCATCTACTTCATTTCACCTGGCTTCTGTGTCCAAAACCATTACTGCGATGGCAGTCCTGAAGCTTTTTGAAGAAAAATCAATCAGCATCGATCAACCAGTCGCTTCTTTTCTAAATGGTTTCCCCTTCCCTAAAATAACCGTCAGGAACCTGTTGGCACATCGTAGTGGTCTTCCTAATTATGTCCATTTTGCTGAACATTTAGGATGGGATACCAAAAAGACCCTTACCAACCAGGATATTTTACAGCTGATCATTGAAAAGTCGGCTTTGCTGGATATTGGCCGTCCAGACGCCTATTTCGACTATTGCAATACGAATTATGCACTATTGGCATTGGTTATTGAAAAAGTAAGTAGCCAAAGCTTTTCCAGCTACCTCGATCAGACCATTTTCAAACCTTTGGGCATGAACCAAAGCTTTGTTTTTTCAATGGATAAGGCAGATGCTGTTCTTCCCTCGTTCAAGTTCAACAACCAAAGAGAACCATTCATGTTTTTGGATGCCGTATATGGTGATAAAAACATTTATAGCACACCCCGGGATATGATGAAATGGGATATGGCATTGTACGATACCAGCTTTTTTTCCCAAAAAATCATTGAAGAGGCCTTTAAGGGTTATAGCTATGAAAGAAAAGGGGTAAAAAACTATGGCTTAGGCTGGAGATTGTATGAGATGCCCTCTGGGAAGAAAATTGTTTACCACAACGGATGGTGGCATGGGAATAACACTGTATTTAGCCGACTCCCCCAAGACACCACCGTCATCATCGTTTTGGGCAATAAATTCAACCGAAGTATCTATCAAGCCAAGAAAATTGCAGGCATTTTTGATGGTTATGGCATAACCCTAGACGACGACGAATGATTTCTAGGGAATTCAGGGCCTTTTTCGCTGATTTTTAGCAGTTTTTGCCTATTTTCGCAGCCCAAAATAACAACGGAAAACACCGTTACAAATCAAAAAATAAACGAACTAATCTGTTTATGGAAAATTTGATCTACCTCGTGCCCTTGATGGGCTTAATTGGCCTCCTTTACACCATCGTAAAATTCAACTGGGTATCCAAGCAAGATGCAGGTTCTGACCGCATGAAAGAAATCAGCAATTACATTGCTGAGGGCGCTATGGCCTTCTTGAGAGCAGAGTGGAAAATCCTTGGCTATTTCGTGGTGATTGTTGCTTTGTTGTTAGGCTTTATGTCGACTACCAACGAAAACTCACATTGGTCAATTGCTATTGCTTTCATATTGGGAGCTTTCAGCAGTGCCTTAGCGGGTTATATCGGTATGAAGATTGCAACTAAAGCTAACGTAAGAACAGCGAATGCAGCTAGAACCAGCTTATCAAAAGCCTTGAATGTTTCGTTCACCGGTGGTGCTGTAATGGGATTGGGTGTTGCAGGTTTGGCAGTACTCGGACTAGGTGGATTGTTTATTATACTGCAACAAATCTTCGCTCAAGGAAGTGGTGCTAATTCTGAGGAAGTTCTTAAAACAATTGAAGTATTAACTGGCTTCTCTCTTGGTGCTGAATCTATTGCACTTTTTGCTCGTGTAGGTGGTGGTATTTATACAAAGGCTGCTGACGTAGGTGCTGACCTAGTAGGTAAAGTAGAAGCAGGAATTCCAGAAGATGACCCAAGAAATCCAGCTACAATTGCAGATAACGTGGGTGATAACGTAGGTGACGTTGCAGGTATGGGTGCTGATTTATTCGGTTCTTATGTTGCAACAGTTCTTGCTACAATGGTATTGGGACAAGAAACAATCTCTCAAGATAATTTCGGAGGCTTCGCTCCAATTCTATTACCAATGCTAATTGCGGGTGCTGGTATCATATTCTCTATTATCGGTACTTTCTTTGTTAGAATCAGTGATAGCGCTGGTATCAGTACTGAAAACGTACAGAAAGCATTGAACATGGGTAACTGGGGTTCAATTGTTTTAACAGCTATTGCATGTGCAGGTCTAGTATATTATATCCTTCCAGCAGAAATGACCCTTAGAGGTATGCCCTTTACTAATCATGGTGTAATGGGAGCTATTGTTGTAGGATTGGTTGTAGGTACTTTAATGAGTATCATCACTGAATACTATACAGCAATGGGTAAACGTCCAGTTAACTCTATCATCAGACAATCTTCAACTGGTCACGCTACAAACGTAATCGGTGGTTTGGCTGTTGGTATGGAATCTACCCTTTTCCCTATCCTTGTTCTTGCAGGTGGTATTTGGGGTTCTTTTGCTTGTGCTGGTTTATATGGTGTTGCTATTGCAGCAGCAGGTATGATGGCTACAACAGCTATGCAGTTGGCAATTGATGCTTTCGGTCCGATTGCTGACAATGCAGGTGGTATTGCAGAAATGAGTGAACTACCAAAAGAGGTAAGAGAAAAAACTGACGTACTTGATGCAGTTGGTAACACAACTGCTGCAACAGGTAAAGGATTTGCAATTGCATCTGCTGCGTTAACAGCTTTGGCTTTATTTGCAGCTTATGTAGGTGTGATCAACCATAACGGACATGAAATGATTGGTATTGATATCTACAAAGCTAAAGTGCTTGCCTCTTTGTTTGTAGGTGCTATGATTCCTTTCATCTTCTCTTCATTGGCCATCAGAGCAGTTGGTGAAGCAGCGATGTCTATGGTTGAAGAAGTAAGACGTCAATTCCGTACCATCCCTGGTATCATGGAAGGCACAGGTAAGCCTGAATACGATAAGTGTGTTGCGATTTCAACTGAAGCTTCTATCAAAAAAATGATGCTTCCTGGTGCAATTGCAATTGTATCTCCATTGATCATTGGTTTTGTTCTTGGCCCTGAAGCATTAGGTGGCTTCCTCGCTGGCGCAACTGTGAGTGGTGTATTGATGGGAATGTTCCAGAACAATGCAGGTGGTGCTTGGGATAATGCTAAAAAGAGTTTCGAAAAAGGTGTAGAAATCAATGGACAGATTTATTACAAGAAATCAGAGCCACACAAAGCATCTGTAACAGGTGATACAGTTGGTGATCCATTCAAAGATACTTCTGGTCCTTCTATGAACATCTTGATCAAATTAATGTCGATTGTATCATTAGTTGTTGCTCCTACCCTTGCGCAGCTACACGAGTCTGATATTAAGATTGAAAAGAAAATTGAAAATGTTCAAGTATCCATCATCAATACAGACACAACACAAGCTGCAATTTCGATCACTGAAGGCCCTGATCAAGGTTTAATGGGCGCTTTAAAAGCAGATGGTTTGATTCCTGAAGGTGTTGAAGTTGCCATTAAATATGAAAATGGTAAATTAACAGTGAATGGCACTGAAATTGATGCTGTAAAATACCAGCAATATCTTAAAGGTGATAAAATGGAAATCAAAATCACCAAAGATCAGAAATAAGTTCTTGAATAAAGACAATAAAAAACCCCTTCAATGAAGGGGTTTTTTAATTTATAGACTTTAATTATTTTCTTGCTACCCTGAATGTTTTACTTAAAGAATTGGTTGATGTTTTTTGACTAGTCACCTTAATAGTCACTTTGTACAATTTACCTGCATCTAGGGTTGCAGTAGCCAAATTATACGATGTAGCAGAGGTTGAGCTTTCTCTGGTAAATGTTGGATTTGAATTGTCTGTATCCAATTGTGTTGCATAATCAACGTGAATTCCTGTTGTAGGTATTTTGGAAGTCAGCTTCACTACAAAAGGATATGTTGCTGTTTGTGAAGTAACAGTACTTGAACCAGGATCTGGCTCAATTGAAAAAGCTATATTTTCTTCAGCTGGTGGTGGAGGTTCTGGAGTTGGGGTTGATTTCTTACTGCAAGAAGACAGTATGATTAAGGATAAGAGAAATACTGATGTAATTTTTTTAATCAACATAGGTGTAATTTTAATCTCTTTTTAGTTAATATAAGGGGGATACCTGTGACAGGAACCTTATAATTTTTTTCGAATTTAAAGAGATTTATAGGCATTTCCAATTAAAAAGCCAATTACAAGTTCATGTGTCCCTCTATTCATAAAAGACATGGTTTCCATATTCCCCTGTTTCAAATCAAAAGAATAACTAATGTGAAACTTTCGAGCTAGATTTAGGCCTACCATACTAGCCAAGCCAGCTTTATTTCTGTAGCTACCCCCTATCCAAAAAATATCAAGAAATTGTGCTTTTAGATTCAAATCATAGGCTGTAGGTAAAGATGAAACATATCGAACCATAATTGAAGGGAGAACATGTACATCAAAACTAATTGGTATTTTATAACCAGCAGTCATGAATAAATGCGGCACCAAAGAGCTTGAGTTTAAAGCTGTTTCTTCTACTTTTAGCTTAAATGGTATAATTTGTTGTGCCGAAACACCAAAAAATAAATTTTCAGAATACA
>JBEBDP010000007.1:0-7651 GCA_041156925.1 Bacteroidota bacterium
TCTGATGAAATACCAATCACAAGTGTTTTGGCTTGAATTTTTGAAAGTCGCTCTTCAGCTTCTACTGTTCCTCTTCCCAAATGGTGGCTATCCATTGACTTCGTCAGCATATAATAACTCAAAGCATTAAATCTTTTCGCCAGTTTTTCTCCTTGGTATTTTTGATACGACTCACTTCTTGTAAACTCAATGGCTTTATCAACATCCTGTTGGGTTTTATCATAAGTGTCATATGTCCTGTAACTGATCAATGCAATGGATCTAGCTACTTTCATTCCTTCCATACCTGCTGATGGAGAATGTTCTTTCCAAGTAGGATCTGTTTCAATGCACATTCTTTGTGAGGCATTGAATGCTTTTCCCCAAGGTGAATGAAATGCATTCGTAGCAATAGGTACAATGAAATCAAATAAGGATGGTTGCTCACAAGCCCAAGCCAAGAGTTGTTGTCCGCCCATTGATCCGCCAATTCCTAATAAAATATTTTCTATACCCAGGTGTTTTCTAAGCTGGTCATAGGCCCTGACCATATCCAGTGGAGTGAAAAATGGGAATTGTTGATAATAGGGTTCACCAGTATTGGGATTGATAGTTAGTGGACTAACACTGCCATAATGAGAACCTGGCATGTTCACACAGATGATAAAATACTGTTCTGGGTTGAAAAATTTTCCTTCGCCAACCATACCATCCCACCAATCGCTAGGATCGCTGTTAGCAGTCATTGCATGAAATATCCAAACGACATTGTCTTTTTCAGCGTTTAACTCACCAATGGTGGTATAGTTAAGCGGAAAATCATTGATTGATTTTCCTGACTCCAGTTCAAGAGCGCCTTTGTAATAATATGTTGTTGTTGTTTTTTTCATGATTCATCATTCGGTCCAAAAAGGCAAAAAAAAACCCACCTGAAGTCAGATGGGTTCACTATAATGTTTTGATCATGTCTAGAGAAATTATCTGACTTATCTGTCCCCGCAATTGCGGAGTTGGAGTTGACACCTTATTATTTTTTAGGTAACAGGTTGTCAAGGCTTCATCGGGCCAATCCCTCTGCCTTTCTGGATAAGAATATTAAAGAACTGTTGCAAAGTTAAGATTTTAGGCAATTTCCTCCAAATTCACTTTTATAATCCTTGAGAATCCACATTTTTACTGCTCTTTTTTGATTTATTTTGTCGCTCAAAACATTCGGTAAGCTGAGCTGTTATTAAAAAAAATACAATGCGTTCCAAGGAAGAAAATATTGAAGTTGTAGGTGCAAGAGCGCATAATCTGAAGAATATTGACATTTCCATTCCTAAGAATAAATTGGTCGTCATTACAGGAATCAGTGGAAGTGGAAAATCCTCTCTTGCTTTTGATACGATTTATGCAGAGGGGCATCGCAGGTACATGGAGACCTTTGGTACCTATGCTAGACAATTCATGGGAGAAATGGAGCGCCCTGATGTAGATAAAATCAGTGGATTGTCTCCAGTTATTTCTATCGAACAAAAAACGACCAACAAGAATCCTAGATCAACAGTAGGTACTGTAACAGAAGTATATGATTTCCTAAGACTATTTTTTGCAAGAGTGGGTGAGGCCTATTCTTTGAACACGGGGAAAAAGATGGTGAAGTTTAGTGATGAGGAAATTGTGGCCGACTTATTCAAAAAACTTCCTGGTAAAAAAATTACAGTCTTAGCACCATTGGTGAGAGGAAGAAAAGGGCATTATCGTGAGTTGTTTGAAGAGACAAGGAAAAAAGGTTTTGTGCGCGTTCGAGTTGATGGTGAGTTGAAGGAGTTGGTTCCAAAAATGCAGGTTGATCGCTACAAGATGCATGATATCGAAGTTGTGATTGATCGATTGGTGGTTGAGGCAGATATGAAAGTGAGAATTGCGCAAAGTATTCAGCAGTCGATGCAAATTGGTAAGGGATTAATTTTCATCCTAGATCATGATACAGATAAACTTATTCAATACAGTAAGAAATTGATGTGTGCGGAAACGGGGATTTCTTATGAGGAGCCTTCCCCCAATACTTTTTCATTCAATTCGCCTTATGGTGCTTGTCCTGTTTGTAAGGGGATAGGTCAGCAGTATACCATCGATTTGAATGCTGTTATTCCTGATCGAAGTATTTCCATTGCAGATGGCGCAATACTTCCATTGGGTGAAGCAAGGGATTCCTATTATTTCAAAATGGTAGAGCAACTGGCGAAGAAGCAAAAATTCAGTTTAAAGACACCTATTGATCAGTTGAGTGAAACCGCTTTGAACCTGGTTTTGTTTGGAAATGAGGAAGGGTTAACTGTTGAACCTGCGGATTTAGAGAAAGATGTTTATCCTGGTGTGGTGAACATGGTAGTGAGGTGGTTTACAGATAGTTCAAGTGATATGGTTAGAGAGTGGGCTGAAAAATACATGATGCTTAAGCCATGTGCTAGTTGTAATGGTACAAGATTGAAAGAGGAGAGCCTTTGGTTTAAAATTGATGAAACAAATATTGCTGAGTTATCCAACATGGATTTAATCAGCTTGAATGATTGGTTCAAGGATCTTGAAAAGCGATTGGATAAAAAGCAAAATGCTATAGCGAAAGATATTTTGAAAGAGATCAGAAGTCGGGTTGTGTTTTTATTGGATGTGGGACTAGGATATCTTTCTTTAAACAGGCCAACTAGGTCTTTGAGCGGAGGAGAATCTCAGCGAATTCGTTTGGCAACACAGATTGGTTCACAATTACAAGGCATCACTTATATTCTTGATGAGCCTTCTATCGGACTCCATCAAAGAGATAATCAGCAATTGATTCATGCTTTACAAAACTTACGTGATATTGGTAACAGTGTCTTGGTAGTTGAGCATGATAAAGACATCATGTGGGCCTCTGATCATTTGATTGATGTTGGTCCGCGTGCTGGAATCCATGGGGGTACCATTGTTGCACAGGGAACTCCAGATGAAGTTTGTAATTCAAATTCAGAAACAGCGCTTTTCTTGAATAACCGCAAGAAGATTGAGTTGCCTACTGAACGCAGGAAAGGCAATGGTTTACAAATTGAGTTAGCAGGCGCAAAAGGAAATAACTTAAAAAATGTGCATGCAGTATTTCCTTTAGGAACCTTCATTGTTGTTTCTGGTGTGAGTGGTAGTGGTAAATCGACTTTAATCAATGAGACTTTGTATCCTTTGCTCAGTAAGCATTGTTTTGATTCAAAGGCAGAACCAATGCCTTATAAACGAATTACTGGATTAGAGCATATCGATAAGGTGATTGAGATTGATCAATCTCCTATTGGAAGAACACCAAGAAGTAATCCTGCAACATACTGTAATTTCTTTTCTGATATAAGACAATTGTTTGCTGCTGTTCCCGAAGCAAAGATTCGTGGCTATGGTGCAGGTAGATTTTCTTTTAATGTGAAGGCTGGAAGATGTGATGTATGTGAGGGTGGAGGTTTGCGCGTAATTGAAATGAATTTCCTTCCAGATGTATATGTGCACTGTGAAAAATGCAATGGCAAAAGATACAATAGAGAAACTTTAGAAATAAGATACAAGGGTAAGTCGATTAGTGATGTATTGGACATGACAGTAGAAGAGGCTGTTGTATTTTTTCAGCAGGTACCTTATTTGTACAGAAAGATTAAGGTGTTGCAAGATGTTGGTTTAGGTTATGTAACGCTTGGACAATCGGCTGTAACATTAAGTGGGGGAGAAGCACAAAGGGTGAAACTCGCTACAGAACTATCAAAAAAAGATACCGGAAAGACTTTTTATATATTGGATGAACCAACTACTGGTCTGCATTTTCAGGATATCAATTTGTTGTTAACTGTGTTGAATAAACTTGTCAATAGAGGGAATACAGTTTTGGTCATTGAACATAATATGGATGTGGTGAAAATGGCTGACCATATTATTGATTTAGGTCCTGAGGGAGGAAGTGGCGGCGGAAATATTCTTTATCAGGGAGATGTGTATGGCTTATTGAAAGTGAAAGGAAGTCACACGGCTAAATTTCTCAAACAAGAATTAGTATAATCTTCCAGTGTAAAATAAAAAAATCCGGAGACATAAGTCCCCGGAAGTTTTCATTGTGTACGGACCCTAAAACCTAACTACAGGACATTTGACACCACTATTTCTGCCATAGTTGTAGTCGTTATTTCTTCCTAAACGGATTGTAAGTTTTATAGTAGAGGCATAATAAGCATCTTTGTTGGTGGCGGTCCCTCTTTTGTTGCCTACACCATAACTTGGACGATAAACACCTCCATTGGCGAAAGCAGTTTTATTTGCCATTTGAATGGCCATTTTGGCTTCTGGACTTTCTTCGCCAAAAAACTGATAGAAGTCTTCGTTACTGATGTAGTTTGTACTTACATCATCAATATAGTCTGTGAATGTTTTTCTGTTTACAATTTCAAAAGCTAATGCTATGTTTTGGTTCATGTAATATTTCAGACCAAATCCATAGGGGATATTCATTTGCGTCAATTTGTATTCTTTGCGGTCTGCATATTTAGGCATGCCTTGACCCTCAGTTCTCAAAGGTTTTAGATCAACCCAGGTCTTGCTTCCGTCTTCTGCAACATATTGTGCTTGTGGATTGAAATTGAAAACACCTACACCGAAAACAAAATAAGGTCTGATTCTGTGGTAGACATCTTCAGATTCATATTCAAAAAGAGTAGTTGGATAAATTTCAGTAACCAATAAAGCTTCTCTCACAGGAGATCTGAAGTGTTGGTTTCTCGCTTTTCTAGCTTCCTCGTAACCACCCAGACCATTGATTAAACTATCAGCACCCTCTAGTCTTCCAATATTAGCGGATAAACTGAAGGAAATAAATTCACTGGCGCGGTAAGTAACATGAGCGCCGGTCATGAATTTTGTAAGTGATACCATGTTGTCTTTAAGAAAAGTCTTTCCTTTACCAGCATTACCTCCTAAATCACCAAGAAAATTTGAAACACCATAGTTGAACCCAATTTCAATTTTGGATTGTTGTGCTTTAGCTGGACTACATAGTAGGGTAGTCAAGAGTAGTAAAGCGACTATAGTTGCAAAAAGACTATTTAGTCTGGTTTTCATGGGGTTGGATACTTAGTTGTCTTGCGACACTAATAAAACGTAAACCAACTATGCCATATTATATCAAACCATAAAATCGAGGGAAAACGCGGTATTGGAGGCAGTGTTGTTCAGTATTTTTACTGATTTCTGATCATTTTGATATGAGGAATATCATCTTCCAGGTAGGTTTCACTGCACTGTAAAAAGCCAAAACTTTCATAAAATTTTTTCAAATAGAGTTGTGCACCTATTTTAATTGGAACAGCACCGTATAGGGAAATAGTCTTTTCTATAGCTGTTTTCATCAATTCAATTCCCACTCCTTTTCTGCGAAATTTGGGTGAAGAAACTACTCTACCAATGGACGGCTCATCATAGGCGAGTCCTGGTGGAAGTATCCTGACTACAGCAGCTAATTGTCCATTAATTCTGCCCTGGAGATGCTGGCAAAACTGATCTTTATCGTCCATATCCAAGAACACACAATTTTGTTCAACAACAAATACCTCACTTCTAAGTCGAAGAATTTCGTAGAGTTCAAGTGCGGATAGATCTTCAAATTTTTTGAGCGACCAGTCAATTTTTTCCATGAAAACAAAAATGAGTAACAAAGGTAATTCAAGTTGATGAATGCTTCATTGTAAATGACTTGCAGACGCTGAAATGATTTAAATTTGAAAGAAAAAATCAGCAGCTATTCATCCATATTAAACAATCCCATCGAATACTTGAAAGGTGTGGGTCCTTTGAGAGCGGATATGCTCAAGAAGGAGTTGCAGATTTTTACTTTTGAAGACCTCCTCAATCATTTTCCACTAAGACATTTAGACAGAACCAGTGTTCAGCCTATTGGACAGATCAATCCTACTATGGATCATGTGCAAGTGAGAGGTGTTGTGGTTTCTATGGAAGTGGTAGGAGAAAGAAGAGCGAAGCGTTTAGTGGTTTTCTTAAGAGACAAGACGGGTATTATTGAGATGACCTGGTTCCAAGGAATCAATTGGGTACAGAAGTTAATTCAAGTGGGACAAGAATACATGGCATTTGGAAAACTTGGTTTTTTCTTGGGAAAGCCTCAATTGAATCATCCCGAAATTGAATCTGTTAGAGAGCAAAACGCTTCTGGAAAATCCTATTTAGAGCCTATTTATCCAGTTACTGAAAAATTAAAGGCGAGAGGATTGAATGGAAGGGCAATGGGAAAATTGATGGAGCAGTTGTTTCTGGTTTTGGAAGAAAAAGAGTTGCCAGAATGTTTACCGCAATCATTACTCAAGAAGTATAATTTTATCAGTCGCTTTAAAGCTTATGAATATTTGCACTTTCCTCGCAATTTAGTTTATTATCAACAGGCGGTTGAGCGGATGAAATTTGAAGAGTTGTTTATTGCTCAATTGCGATTGGGTATGTTGCGCTCATCGCGTCATCGTTTTTCAAGAGGAGTTGTCTTTTCACAAGTTGGAGAAGTTTTCAATACGTTTTTTCATGAGCATCTGCCATTTGAGTTGACTAATGCACAAAAGCGTGTATTGAAAGAAATCAGGCAGGATACAGGTACTGGAAAACAAATGAACAGGTTGTTGCAAGGGGATGTAGGAAGTGGAAAAACAATCGTTGCTTTGATGTCTATGCTTATTGCTGTTGACAATGGTTATCAGTCGTGTTTGATGGCTCCAACAGAAATTTTAGCAAGGCAACATGCAGAGCAATTTTCAAAATTGCTCAAGCCAATGGGAATTGATGTCGGTCTGTTAACTGGTTCTACTAAAACTGCAGAGCGTAAACAAGTTTTATCCGCTATTGAAACAGGTGAATTAAAAATAGTAGTCGGCACACATGCCTTGATAGAAGATGCTGTTCGCTTTAAAAATTTAGGACTAGCTGTAATTGATGAGCAACATAAGTTTGGTGTAGCACAAAGGGCCAAGCTTTGGGAAAAAAATCAGATACCTCCACATGTGTTGGTGATGACTGCTACGCCAATTCCAAGGACCTTGGCAATGACTGCATATGGTGATCTTGATTACAGTGTTATAGATGAATTACCGCCAGGTAGAACACCCATTACTACAGTTCATCGTTTGGATGATGCAAGGCCTCAGGTAATGGATTTTATCAAATCGGAAATTAAACTTGGTAGGCAGATCTATTTTATTTTTCCATTGATTGAAGCGAGTGAAAAATTGCAGTATGAAGATTTGATGAAAGGTTATGACAATGTCAAATCATGGTTTCCTGAACCACAATATTGGATCAGTATGGTACATGGAAGAATGCCGGCTGAACAGAAAGACATCAACATGAAAAGATTTGTGGAACAAGACACACAGATTATGGTAGCAACTACTGTAATTGAAGTTGGTGTTAACGTACCTAATGCATCTGTGATGGTTATTGAGAGTGCCGAGAAATTTGGATTGAGTCAATTGCATCAACTTAGAGGCAGGGTTGGAAGGGGAAGTGAAAAGAGTTATTGTATACTGTTATCGGGTAATCAAATTGGAAAAGATGCAAAAGATCGTTTGTCGGTGATGTGTGCTACAAATGATGGATTTAAAATAGCAGAAAAAGACCTGGAGCT
>JBEBDP010000008.1:0-6360 GCA_041156925.1 Bacteroidota bacterium
ATGATTACACAAGGTTCACTGCGGAAGTTCAACAACTTTGATTCCTCTACGGATTTTACAAATTTCAATCCAGGGAAACCAAAAGGATCTTCATCTTTTTCAAGCACTTTTTGAATACGCTGATTAAAATATTGTGGATAGCTTTTTACAATTTCCGTAGCATGCACACTCAATGGACTATCAACAAAATAATCAAGCGCTGGCAATCTTCTTTCCAAATCCAATTGGTTCAATGCGTATAAAATTTCTTGTGTGCGTCCAACACTGAAGGATGGGATGATGAGCTTACCTCTTTTTTTGATGCAAGTTTTTTCAATCCATTCTAAAATGTGATCTGGAGTGGCTTGATGCAAATCATGCAAAGAATTACCATAGGTCGATTCCAAGATGATGATATCTGATTGCTCAAATGTTGCAGGAGATCTTAAAATTGCATCACGATAGCGACCAACATCACCGCTAAATGTAAGTTGTCTTGTAGTGCCATTTTCTTTGATTCTTAAATGAACAGAAGCACTGCCAATAATATGGCCAGCATCAGTATACAAGAGTTCAACCCCTTCTTCTATAGCATGCCAGCTGCCATATTCAAGCACAGTAAAAAGATGCATGGCTATTTCAGCATCCTCAGTGGTATACAATGGTTTCAACAACGGTTGTCCATCTAATCTTCTTTTTTTGTTGACATATTTAATTTCATCTTCCTGAATGCCAGCAGAATCTTCTAACAAAACTGCAGTGAGCTCCCTTGTTGCAGGGGTAGCATAAATTTTCCCTTTAAACCCATCCTTCACTAACTTGGGAATTAACCCACTGTGATCGATATGTGCGTGTGATAGCACCAACACATCAACCTCTCTAGGCTCAAACCCCCAATGCCTATTTAAGGAATCCGTTTCTTTACCCATCCCTTGAAACATGCCACAGTCCAACAGAATCTTTTTCCCATTGACCAGGGTCAGCAAATGTTTTGACCCCGTAACACATCTAGCCGCACCATGAAAACTAATTTTCATCTTATTTCTTTTTTTGTTTGAACGTCCATGTTATGGTAAACTCAGCAACACAATTTTGTTCTTCATCAAAACCACGTGACAGTGCTGCACATGTCACTCCTTCTCCAGTTGCAATAGCTTGTTCTATTGCCGACTTTATCTTATCTCCATCTGCACATTTGAAGACGATTTTTCCAACTGCTTTTTTATGAAACGCAGCCTGCATGTTAAATACCAACATGGATACCGAAGGTCGCTTATCCACCGTATGCACCAAAGCCAGTACACCTGAAGCCATTTCAGCGGCCATAGCCAGACAAGCAAAATAAATCGACTTGAAAGGGTTTTTTGAAAACCAACTGTAACGTACACTTATTTCAGATGATTGCTCATCTACTCGCTGCACCCTAATACCTGAAAATAAAGCAGCTGGAAGTGAAGTCAGCATGAAAAGCCTGAACCAAATCGGACTTTTTAATTTACTGAGCAATTGATGACGTTGCATAGCAATTAGTGTTACTTCAATCTACGAAACTTCTTGCGTAATTGAACAACACTACTAGAAAAAACAGAGCAGTATATGATTTAGTAAAAACTGACTATTGCACGAGCAATTTAAACATGGAGTTATTCTCTAAAAATCCTTCTAACTCATCCCCTACAACACATTCACCAACACCTTTGGGTGTTCCAGTAAATATTACATCACCAATATTTAAAGAAAAGTAATTGGAAACATGTGAAATAATCTTGTCAAAATTATGGATCATGTCTTGGGTGTTACCCAACTGTACCACTTCTCCATTTTTTTTCATGGAGAAAACAATATTCTTTTTTTCTGCTACAGTCGATATAGGTTGCCACGCCCCAAGAACAGCAGAATTATCCCATGCCTTAGCCTTTTCCCAAGGCAATCCTTTTTTCTTCAACTCTGATTGTATATCACGTGCAGTGAAATCAATTCCCACAGAAATTGCATCGTAATAGTTCTTAGCAGATTTTTCTTGAATGTATTTGCCGTTTTTACTGATACGCAACACTATCTCACATTCGTAATGCAGTTCATTAGTGAATTCAGGATAATAAAAAGGGCTATTCGCCTGAAGCAATGCACTTTTGGGCTTCATGAAAATCACTGGTTCCTCAGGCACTTCATTGCCCAATTCTTTAGCGTGTTCAACATAATTACGTCCTATACAAAGAAATTTCATTACACAGATTTAGATTGATGCAAAATAACAAAGAATGTATGACACCTAAAATTCTAAATTGTTGACAGCCCCCATGGTCTTTTCAATACCGATAAGGACAAACTCTTCAATGGCTTGAATTGAGCGATCGATTTTGGTTTTTACAACTGGTAATTGCTCAGAATACCATTTGCCTAAAACATAATCTACCTGACGTCCTTTAGGGAAATCATTTCCAATCCCGAATCGGAGTCGTGGATACTGAGTAGTACCCAATAGTTCTTGTATGCTTTTCAAACCATTGTGACCACCATCGCTACCGGCCGATTTAATCTTAATCTTATTGATGGGAACGGCTAATTCATCCACCAATACAAAAACACGCTGCACATCAATATTCTCTTTATCCATCCAATATTTGACAGCCCTACCACTAAGATTCATATATGTAGTAGGCTTAATGCAGATCAGTTTCCTTCCTTTGATACTTACTTCCGCTTTATCAGCAAGACGATCAGTGCTAAAAAAACTATTGTGTTTGGCTACAAATGCATCCAGTATATCAAAACCAATATTGTGCCGAGTATGTGCATACTCTGCTCCAATATTACCCAACCCTACAATTAAAAATTTGTCCATAAAAAAAGCCCCATGATGATCATGGGGCTATAAAGATAAAACTTTGGTCTTATTTCTTGGCAGGAGCTGCAGCAGCTTCTTCCTGCTTCAACTGACGAGTCATGGTTACTGAAGCCATCGGAATACGAGGCGAGTTCATGATTTCGAAGTTATCCGCTTTGATGTCTTGAACACGAATGTTTTGGTTCAATTCCAAATTGGTTAAATCAACCTCAATGTTTTCCTTCAAGAATTTAGGAAGGCATTTTACTTTAACCGACTTCAATCTCAATTCCAACTTACCACCGGCTTTAACACCAGCAGCTGTTCCAACGAATTTCAATGGAATAGTAGCAGTTACTTTTTTGTCTTCAACAAGTTCCAAGAGATCCAAATGTGTCAATGAATCTGATACTTTGTCAAATTGCAGGTCCTTCAAAATGCAAGTGTAAGATTTGCCATCAATCTTCATTTCAACCAACTGAAAGTCGGGTGTGTAGATAAATGGTTTCAGGGCAAGTGATTTAGCTGCAAAGTTAATCTCTTGAGCACCCCCGTAAATTACACCAGGTACCAGGCCTTGAGAGCGAAGCTGGCGGGTGGCTGATTTGCCAGTTGCGGTCCTCAATTGTCCTTCGATTGTAATTGTTTTCATTATATAGTGTTTAAAAATGACGTTTTTGCCCCCTTATTTATTCCGCTGCTGAGAGTGAATAAACAAGCTGGTTATGCTTTGGTTTTCATAGGCATTTTTGATGGCCGAAGCGAAAAGATTGGCAACACTTAGCACCTTTAATTTAGAGGATTGACCCCTCAAAGGAATTGTGTCGCAAACCACCAATTCTTCCATCACACTGTTCTCAATATTCACATAAGCATTTCCACTCAGAACAGGATGTGTACAAAGAGCTCTTACACTGCGTGCCCCCTTGTCTTTCAACAGTTTAGCTGCTTTTGACAAGGTTCCTGCGGTGTCGCAAATATCATCAATCAAGACAATATCTCTGTCCACCACATCCCCGATAACCACCATACTGGCGATCTCATTTGCCCTCTTTCTGTGCTTGTCGCAAATCACCATTTCTACGTTGAAATAGCTGGCGACTTCACGGATTCTGTTCGCGCTTCCCACGTCGGGGGCCGCAAAGGTAAGGTTTTCCAGCTGAAGATCGCGTATATAAGGGATAAAAATTGCCGAGCTATCGAGGTGATCCACCGGAATATCGAAATATCCCTGGATCTGGGGAGCATGCAAATCCATGGTAATAATCCTATCGGCACCCGCCGCTGTTAGGATATTGGCCACCATTTTAGACCCAATTGCCACCCTTGGCTTGTCCTTCCTATCCTGACGGGCATAGCCATAATAAGGTATCACGGCAATGATCTTATAGGCGGAAGCGCGCTTTGCGGCATCGATCATCAACAGCAATTCCATGAGATTATCCCCTGGCGAAAACGTGCTTTGCACGAGGAAAACATAATCCCCTCGAATACTTTCGAGGAAAATTGGCTGGATTTCACCGTCGCTGAACTTCTGAATGCTGATTTTTCCAAGTGAGCCACCATAAGCTGTGGCAATCTTTTCGGCCAGGTATTGAGAGCTGGTACCTGAGAAGATTTTACAAGAGGGACCTACGCGTTGCATAATAAAAAAATGTGCGACGAAGATAATGAAAGTTGTGTACTGGGAATTGGACGTTGATAAGTGATGAACATCTTTTGAAAAACTGTTGAAAAATGAGCAAGACACAGATAAAAAATTGGAACCCTGATGACCGGCCGAGGGAAAAATTAAGAGGAAAAGGACCACTTCAACTGACAGATAGTGAGTTGTTGGCCATTCTGATTCAAAATGGTACCAAAAATCTCTCGGCCATGGAATTAGCCAAACAACTGCTGGATCGATGCAGCAATCAATTAGGTGCACTAGCAAGATTATCTACCCGAGAACTCATGAAAACCCATGGAATTGGGATGGCCAAAGCTGTCGCCATACAAGCAGCCTTAGAACTGGGCAGAAGACGTCAGGCTGCCGAGCATTTGCAAACTGAAAGCATCACCAGCAGCAATGCAGTTGCCCGATTTTTACAAGCAAAACTGATGGACCTCTCCCACGAAGTTTTTGCAGTCCTTTTTCTGAACCGTGCACACAAAATCAAGCATTTTGAAATCATCAGCTCGGGTGGAATGACAGGCACAATTGCAGATCCTCGTATCATCTTGAAAAAAGCACTGGAAGAAGAAGCTGTCAGCATCATTCTCTGCCACAACCATCCCTCTGGCAACCTAAAACCATCCAAAGCCGATGAAGAGATCACGTTTAAAATTAGAAATGCTGCTAAGTTTTTTGATATCCAAGTATTGGATCACATTATCGTAAGCACTGAAGGATATTTCAGCTTTGCAGATGATGGAATGATGTAAGTGCTTGGGCTGACCAAAGGCAGTCGCTTTCCTATCGCAATGCAAATATTTTGAGTTAATTTAGACCCGATATAACAACTATACATTTTACAAAATCAACTATGCATAGCGAACACATCCATCCGCAGATTTTTATCGATAACAGAAAGAGATTTACAGCAGCCATGGAAAAAAACAGCATTGCTATATTCAACAGCAATGATGAAATTCCTTCCAATGGTGATGCGCTCTATCCCTATAAACAAAATACAGATTTGTATTGGTTAACAGGCATCAGACAAGAAGACACCATGCTTGTACTCTTTCCTGATCATCCGGATAAAAAATACAGAGAAGTCCTGGTATTGGTAAGACCCAACGAATTAAAAGAAAAATGGGATGGCAAAAGACATCGCGCCAATGAAGCCACTGCTTTATCGGGTATTCAGACAATTGTATGGCTTGATGTATTAGATGGCTTGCTTCAACCAATGATCCATCTTGCAGATAACATCTATCTGAACACAAATGAAAATGACCGCAAAGCCAATTTGCTTGCGGTAAGAGATTATCGTTATGCTCAGGAAATGAAGTCACGTTATCCTTTGCACAATTATAAGCGTGCAGCAAAAATTATGAGGGACCTTAGAGCGATAAAATCGCCTCTTGAAGTAGAGGTCCTGCAACAAGCAATAGACATCACAGAAAAAACTTTCAGGAGATTATTAAAGTTCATCAAGCCTGGTGTTTGGGAAAACCAAATTGAAGCTGAAATCTATCATGAGTTCATGATGAATCGTTCAGCGGGACCAGCATATACGTCTATCATTGCTGGTGGCGACAGAGCAAGAACACTTCACTACATTGCCAACAACCAACAATGCAAGGATGGTGAATTGATATTGATGGATTTTGGAGCTGAATATGGTGGGTATTGTGCAGATTTAACGAGAACTGTACCTGTAAATGGAAAGTTTACAAAAAGACAAAAAGAAGTTTATAATGCTTGTCTGCATTTACATGATTACGGAAAAAGTTTATTGAAACCAGGCATCACCATCAACAAGTATACTGATATGGTTGGTGATGAAGCTTCGAAAACATTCTTGAAAATTGGATTGATCAGCAAGGCTGATGTAAAAAATGAAACG
>JBEBDP010000009.1:0-3380 GCA_041156925.1 Bacteroidota bacterium
ATGCCAATTCCATAATCAAGATTGATTAGAATAGCATTCTTTTCATTGCCTGCATCCGCATTGGAAAATTCACCCAAGACCATTGCCTTAGAATCATTTTCGATAACTGTTGGTATACCTAAATCAGTCGACATGATTTCTGATAAAGGTTCTTCCTTAAAATTAAAATGGTTGTAATTGTGTCCAGTCCTGGGATTGATCCTTCCTGGTATATTCAATCCAATACCAATCAATTTCTTTTTGTATTCATCATGTTTGTTGATGAAAGATTGAATCAAGGTTTTGAGTTCTGTTAACGAAGCTTCGTTGTTGGAAAGGTGATAGTCGATTTTTTCAGTGAGACTGATCATTCCTTTTTTCAAATCCATCAATCCAAAATTCACATGATGCAATTTGATGTCCACTCCCAAGAAATATCCTGCATCAGCCATCAACCCAAATGCATTTGCCCTTCTGCCGCCGGTTGAATCTTGCTTTCCCTCATCGCGCAGCACACCATCGGCAACCATTTGGTTCACCAGTTCAGTCGCCTTAGGCACACTAATACTTAATTCCTTGGCTATTTCTGTAATGGTCACAGAACCTGATTGGTCGAGCAAGCGCAATGCTGCTTTCCTTAATTGCTTATTTTTTATGGCGACACCTCCAACTTCGTTAGAATTCGCCTTCGCTTTCTTTGTATTTGATGTTTTCACAGCCTAAAGGTATATTCTTTTTAAATTTTATTATCAAGAATCCAAAAAACTTCTTTTTTGTTTAAAATGCTCAGACAAGCCAACTTTGAATTTTGCTGCATTAGGACTAATTTTGCGACTCATTCATAAATCAAATATCATGGCATACGACGTTCTCGTTCTTGGTAGTGGTCCTGGTGGTTATCCAGCTGCAATCAGAGCTTCTCAACTTGGTTTCAAGGTGGCGATTATTGAAAAGGAAAGTCTTGGTGGCGTTTGTCTTAATTGGGGTTGTATCCCGACAAAAGCCTTGTTGAAAAGTGCGCAGGTGTATGAGTACATGAAACACAGTACAGATTATGGTATCAACGCAAGTAATGTTGCGCATGATTTTGGTGCAGTGGTGAAAAGAAGCCGCGGTGTTGCCGACAAAATGAGCAAGGGTGTTCAGTTTTTGATGAAGAAGAACAAGATTGATGTGATCATGGGTTATGGAAAAATTGCTGGTAAAGGCAAGATTGAAGTAACTGCTGCTGATGGTAAAAAACAAATGGTTGAAGGTAAATACATCATCATCGCTACAGGCGCTAGAAGCCGCCAGCTGCCTAATCTTCCGCAAGATGGAAAGAAGATCATAGGCTATCGCGAAGCAATGGTATTGCCTCAGCAACCTAAATCAATGATCGTAGTAGGAAGTGGTGCAATTGGTGTTGAGTTTGCAGATTTTTACAATGCGATGGGCACCAAAGTGACCATTGTTGAGTTTATGGATAGAATCGTTCCAGTTGAAGATGCTGACATCAGCAAAGAATTGGAAAAACAATTGAAGAAAAAAGGAATCACTATTCTTACTTCAAGTGAAGTAACCAAGGTGGATACTGCCGGAGCTGGTGTGAAGGCATCTGTGAAGAATGCATCAGGTGAATCAGTTCTTGAAGCGGATATCGTGTTGAGTGCGGTAGGAATTGCGCCAAATATTGAGAACATCGGACTAGAAGAAAATGGTATCAAAGTAGAGAAGGGAAGAGTGGTTGTAGATAAAGGCCAGCAGACTTCTGTTCCTGGTATTTATGCGATTGGCGACTGCTCTCCTGGTCAGGCTTTGGCACACGTAGCAGCAAAAGAGGGTATTAATGCCGCTGAAAACATCGCTTACCTAGAGAAAAAATTCAATCACAAGCCTGAGGCTATCGATTATAACAACATCCCAGGATGTACTTATTGCTCACCAGAAATTGCTTCAGTAGGGTATACCGAAAAAGCAGCCAAAGATGCGGGTTATGAGATCAAAGTGGGTAAGTTTCCTTTCATGGCCAGCGGTAAAGCCAGCGCAGCGGGCAATACAGATGGATTTGTAAAGGTGATTTTTGATGCCAAATACGGGGAATTCCTCGGTGCGCACATGATTGGCGCCGGTGTGACTGAAATGATTGCTGAAGTGGTAGTTGCCCGTAAGTTGGAGACTACACACCATGAGATCCTCAACGCCATCCACCCACACCCAACCATGAGTGAAGGTGTGAAGGAAGCGGTTGCGGCGGCTTATGGGGAAGCGATTGATATATAACCGTTAACAGTTAACGGTTAACCGTTATAATTTTTTTAAATCGTTTTTGGAAGATAAAGGAACAATTGTTACCTTTGCCCTCCTTAAAAAATAGAGTTTATGGCACGAGTATGTCAGGTTACCGGAAAGCGCCCCATTACAGGAAACAAGGTTTCGCATTCAAATATCAAAACCAAGCGTCGTTTTCTGCCTAATCTTCAAACCAAGCGTTTCTTCCTTGCTGAAGAAGACAAATGGATTACTTTGAAGCTTTCTTCTGAAGCTATCCGTACCATCAACAAGAATGGATTGTACACTGTAGTGAAAGAATTAAGGGCACAAGGCGTTAGTATTTAATAAAAGTAATAAACCGAAAGGCAATGGCTAAGAAAGGTAATAGGGTTCAGGTGATTTTGGAGTGCACAGAGCACAAGACTAGCGGAATGGCTGGTACAAGTCGCTATATCACTACCAAGAACAAGAAGAACACCCCAGAACGCATGGAGTTGAAGAAGTACAACCCCATCATGAAGAAATACACTGTTCACAAAGAAATTAAATAACCATGGCAAAGGCAGCATCAAAGAACGCGAAAGTTAAAGACTTGAAAGCTTCAGCAGAAGCTAAAAACTGGACTAAAGTTATCAAGGCTGTTAGAAGCCCAAAGTCTGGTGCTTATACTTTCAAAGAGCAGATTGTGCACAAGGATAAAGTAAAAGATTTCCTCGCTCAATAAAAAGATTTTAGTCGTATGACCAAAGCTGTTCCGTTTTTTGTATCGGGACAGCTTTTGTTTTAATGGCAATACCTCACAGTTATGGGATTTTTTGATAAACTATTTGGCAAAAAAGAAAAAGAACAACTCGATAAGGGCTTGGAAAAGACCCGTGAAGGCTTTTTCTCCAGAATCACCAAAGCCATTGCTGGTAAAAGTCAGGTTGATGATGAAGTACTAGATCAACTCGAAGAGGCCATGATATCTGCCGATGTTGGTGTTGATACAACATTGACTATCATTGAAAAAATTCAGGCTAGAGTTGCTAGGGATAAGTATCTGGGAACTGATGAATTGAATGGTATTTTACAGGAAGAAATTCGCAATATTCTAGTTGATGATGAAAAGGATACCATCAAGCGTTTTGATTTGCCTGAGGGTAAAA
>JBEBDP010000010.1:0-6542 GCA_041156925.1 Bacteroidota bacterium
ATGGAAAACAAACCAGTTCTTAAATCAGAAAATGATCTGTTAAGTGTAAGCGGTAGGAAGTCCTGTTGGAGATGCGCCTCTTCTAAGTATAAATGATAGCTTTTCAAGTTGCTCAAAGCTACGACGAGAATGGGAAAAGAAAAACCCTCCGTTTGGAGGGTTTTGGAATTATTTCTTTGCGTATTTCTTTTTGAACTTGTCGATTCTACCTGCAGTATCAACAAGGATATTTTGGCCTGTGAAAAACGGATGAGATGTATTAGAAATCTCGAGTTTAACTACTGGATATTCGTTACCATCTTCCCATTTGATCATCTCTTTTGAATAGTGATTAGAACGGGTAAGAAAAGTTGTACCGTTACTCATGTCTTTGAAAACTACAAATCTGTAATTTTCTGGATGGATTCCTTTTTTCATTTTTGTTTATTTTTTGGCATCATGGATTGGGCCATGATTTTTTAAGATGAGTGCAAATGTAGGGATTTATCCCCTATTTTTCAACTTTTTATGCATTTAGCTCCTCATGTTCTCAAATTGGAGCGGAAGATCCAGTTCTGCAGTCCTGCACAACTGTATAACTTCCTGTAAATCATCGATTTTTTTACCTGTTACCCGGATAATATCATCCATGATTTGGGTTTGTACTTTAAGCCCCTTGTCTTTGATCAATTTGGTGATTTTCTTCGCATCCTCCTGTTTAAGACCATTTTTAACAGTTACCTCTTGCTTAATGGTTTTACCACTGGGATAGGAAGCTTTGTTGGTATCAAAGGCATGTGGAGAAATACCCTGCTTGTTGGCACGGTTGATCAACACTTCTACCAATTGCTTCATCTTCATATCGTCTGAAGTCTCCAAATTGATTTTCATTTCCTTTTTGTTCAGGTCTATATTAACTACTGAATCTTTGAAGTCAAATCGGTTGGTGATCTCTTTACGGGTTACATTGATGGCATTGTCTAAGGCCTGTCCATCAACTTTGCTTAGAATATCAAAGGAAGCCATACGCTTTATTTTTGAAGTGATAATTTATGACGTTTGTTAGCATCCATCCAAAACCAGAGTCCGACGATCATTAACATGGATGAAATCAATTCTGCTTGAGTTGGGTGAAAACCAAATATATCATAGGTAGTATTCACCCTGATTTTTTCAACCATGAAACGTTCAAATCCATTTAGTACAAGATAGATACCAAAAAGTGCACCAGGTGCTTTTATTTTCTTTCTCAAAAACCACAATACCAAGAACAAGAACGTACAGGCGATGATTTCATAAAGCGGTGTTGGAAATACAGGAGGGGTCAATTGGTAGCAATAAGCACCATCACAGTTTTTAATCTTGTTACCAACTTCATTTACATTGTGAGGATAGTTATATGCCCAAAGCCAATTAGGTAAAAATGAAGGGCCTTTAAAGGCGATGTGTGGAATGCTGTCCATGTGACCATATTCATTTACCAATACCCTTGTGAATTCTTGGTTATCCATCAAGGTTTGGTGAAATTCCCAATCAGCAGCCTCAACAATTTTGTTTTGTTCATTTACTTTATACGCGCTGTTGAATACACCCCAGTCGCCATCTCCTGAAACATGACAACCCAAGCGACCAATGGCATAGGCAATCATCAAAGCAGGAGCAGCTGAATCAATTAAATGACGGATGCCAATTTTTTTACCTCTTGCAAAAAGAATAATGGTGATAGACGCTACAATTAATCCACCGTAAAAAGTTAGACCGCTAGGCGACAATAAATTGCCAATGGGATCTTGGATGAACCTGTCCCAGTTCTCTAAATTGTCGAACACTTTAGCCCCCAAGAAACCAGCAATAGCTGCATATACCGTAATATCCCCCACTCGTTCATGAGGCCATATTTTAAACTTTCGTTCTTCTGGTTTGGCTAAAGCTTGTTTTTTCTTTTCAAAATATTTGAGTCCAGAAAAGAGTCCGCCTAAAAGTAAACCACCTAAGATGGAACCCTTACTAGAAAAAATATACTCTTGAGGATTAACCTGACTGTCATTGAAAAATACACCCAAGATTTTATAACCCACCAAGAACCCAAATCCAAAATTAGCCAAGAGTTCAGTTAGGGAGGCTGGTTTACCCACCAACATTTTTTCTTCTATGGGAAACAATAACCCCTCCTGTTCTTTTCGCTTCATTTCATTTCTCAAGAACATAGCGGCAACAACAAAAGCTATAGCCACTAAGAACCCAAATGAATTGATATAAAGCGTGAAACCCGGAGGGGTTATACCAAATACATCTTTTAGGAAAAAATAGAGATTTGGGTACATACTTTTTAGTTACAGTATTCTTCGTAAGCGGCCATTAGATTTTGCGCGATCATCTGGGCTGGTCTGCCTTCAATTTGATGGCGTTCAATCATGTGGACAAGCTTACCGTCTTTGAACAACGCAACTGCTGGTGAAGATGGAGGATAAGGCAACAAGTGCTCTCTCAATCTTTTTACTGCATCAACGTCAAAGCCTGCAAATGTGGTTGTAAGAAAATCTGGACGTTTTTGTGAATTGTGAACAGACATCAATACCCCAGGTCTAGCGCTACCTGCTGAACATCCACATACGGAGTTAACTACTACTAATGTTGTTCCAGACTTTGCCAATTGTGCATCAACTTCTGTTGGAGTGAGCAATTCTTCAAAGCCATTTTCTGTCAATTCTTCCTTCATCGGAATTACTATCTGTGCTGGATACATATGTTAAAGATTTGGTGCAAAGTTACGCATTTGAACGTTTTGAGTTAATTTAGCTCAAACAAAGTTTGCATTGAGATTCTTAATATTTGTTTTATCGCTCCTCCTTTCCAATATCGTTTACAGTCAGGAGGCCCAAAAGGACACAATTATCACCGTAACCGATACTTTACCGGCTACTATCCCTGATTTAAATGCTGCTGATTCGATATTAAGAATTACCAACCTTAATCCTTTTTTTACCCTTCAGGTGGACTCTGTTTTTGTTTATGACCTGGAAATCAACAAACCCCCACAGCATTATTTCTGGTTCCTTAAAAATGCTCCTATTGGGTTAAAAATTGATAAGAATACGGGAATTCTCTATTTCAAGGCAGATAAGAGTTATTTTAAGAGTGGTAAATTAAAATATGATATCCCCTACAAAGTTGAAGTAGGAATCCAAAACCTACGTGATGCAAAAGAAAGAGCGGAATCAAGCTTCTCTTTATTGTTTTATAATACGGAGGTAGTGGTTTCAAAATTAAAACCAACCATTGGAAACACTATACAATTAGAAGAGGGTGACTCTCTTCAGTTCAGGGTGCAGTGTGAGGAAGGGAGTTTTCCAATTGAGCAAATAAACATTAACTCAAATTATCCCATAAGTGATTTTAAAGCAGTTAATCAATGTGATGATGAGTTTAAGTGGATGGTTCCTTATGATTTCATTAGAGATAATGATACCAGTCGCCAAAAGATTTTGGTTTTACAATTCATCGGGACTGATAAGTTTAGGAATGCAGATACAGCTACAATAAGAATATTTATCAAAACTGGTGTCAACTATCCTCAAAAAAACCTTGAACATCTTCAAGTGCTTAATGAGATTAAAAAATATGTGACCAATTTAAAGCTGACGTTTTATATGGTCAGTAAAAACATAAAGACCAATAAGAATACTAGAACTACTTTAGATATAACTGGCTCATCAACAGCGATGTTGGGTACCATAATTTCTACATCTGGATCTACTCCCACTTCTCAGAGTTTAGGTAAGATTCTACCTTCAGTTGGTTTAACACTTGTACCAGTAAAAGAAGCAGTGTCGCCTAATAAAGTTCAGGAACAAAATACTGCTTCACAAATTAGAGGCACAATCAAACGTTTGGATTACATGATGACTGAGAATATGCTTGTGGGCGATCGTGATCCGGATATTCTTTCTAAGACCAGGAAACTCAGGGATGAATTGAAACAATCCCAATTGCAGTTGGTTGATTTGCCTTTGGTTGAATTTGATCCACGTTATTCAGAGCAAGATGCTGATGCTTATTTCAACAATCCTAAAGTGAACAAGAAATACAAGTTGAAAGTGCAATAAGCAAGTTGGTGATTACTTGCAGTTCTCTTTTCTTCTGGTATCAATGATGTAATTGATTTTCCATTCACCATCCTTACGGAAAAGCATGAAGGAGTTTACACCACAATGACTGAATTTCTGCTGGTAATAAAACTCATAGGGTGTCCATACCATGGCCATATCGCCATCAATTTTTACACCATCAAATTTGATTCTTTCATCAGCTGTACCCTTTGCTTGTTTTCCTACAAATGAGGAGAATGCATCAAGACTGCCCATTTGAACAACAGATTTTCCTGCCTTGTCTGTCCCGATGGTTTGCATAATTGCCTTTTCAGTAAAACAATTTCTCACCCCAACAGAATCACCATTGTACATGGCAGTAAACAAGCTCTGAACGCGAGCGACTACTTTCTCCTCTTCAGTTTGTGCAAAACAGATTTGAGAAAATGCAAGTGCAGTAATAAAGAATATCTTTTTCATCTACTAAATATAACCAAGTATTTTAAGCATGCTTTGTGCTGACTGTTCTTTTGCATAGACCCAATCATGCAATTTGCCATTCTTATCATATCCAATAATGATATGTTTTGGAGAAGGAATCATGCAGTGCTTTATTCCTCCATAACCGCTGATTTGATCCTGATAGGCTCCCGTATGGAAAAAGCCAAGATAAAGTGGCTCTTTGTTTTCACCATTGGTTTTAGGTAGGAAAACTTCATTTACGTGTTCTTCAGAATCGTAATAATCATGACTATCACAGGTGAGTCCGCCTAATACTACCCGTTGGTATTCATTGTCCCATTTGTTGATAGGCAACAACAAGAACTTCTCACCTATACCCCATGTATCAGGCAATGTAGTAATGAAAGACGAATCGATCATGTACCATATTTCTCTATCGTTCTGCGTTTTTTCAGCCAAAACAGAATAAATATGAGCCATACTTTCACCAACTGTGAAACTTCCAAACTCAGTAAAAATATTTGGCATCGGAACCCTGGCTTTTTTACAAGCCTTTTTGATGGTACCCACAATTTCATTGATCATGAAGGCGTAGTTGTATTCAAAGCCCAATGAATGTTTGATGGGGAAACCACCACCTATGTTGATAGAATCAAGTTCTGGACAAATCTTTTTTAATTGACAATAAAGGTTGATCACTTTATTCAATTCACTCCAATAGTAGATATCATCTTTGATACCTTTATTGAGGAAGATGTGCAACATCTTCAATTGAAATTTCTCTTCGTATCCTTCAATTTGGTCAACATAAAACTCAAGGATATCTTTTGCACGAATACCTAATCTTGAAGTATAAAAAGGAAAGTTAGGTTCTTCTTCTGCAGCAACACGAATGCCAAGCTTAAATGGTTCTTTTACTGCACGTTTGTATCGCTCTAGTTCTTCTTTGTTATCTAATACAGGAATTACATTTTTGAAACCAGTATTGATTAAGCGAGCAATCCTAGAGGTATAAGTCTTTTGTTTAAATCCGTTACAAATGATGAAAGTATCTTTTGTAATTTTTCTTCTTTTGTAAAGGTTATTGATGATTTCAATATCGTAGGCAAAAGAAGTTTCCAGATGAATATCATGCTGAAGTGCCTCTTCTACTACGAAAGAAAAGTGAGAGCTTTTAGTGCAATAGCAATAATGGTATTTCCCTTCGTAATTGTGTTTTTTAATTGCTTGTTGAAAAAGCGTTTTTGCTTTCTTGATTTGAGATCCAATCTTTGGAAGATAAGTGAGTTTTAAAGGCGTACCGTATTTCTCAATAATGGCTTTTAAATCCAGGCCATTAAAGTACAGATTGCCATCCTTGGTATCAAAACCTTCTTGAGGAAAATAAAAGGTTTGCTTGACGAGGTCGGTATAGGTATTGCTCATTTTACCTTTCACTTGTTTTTGGATTAAAATAAAGGAACAAAAATAATTTTTTTCAAAACAGAAAATAAAAAACCGGATGTTTATTTCTACATCCGGTTTCTATTATTTTGGCTCTGAATTATTTTACAGAGTTTACTAGCTCTTTGAAAGAAGCTGGGTTGTTCATTGCAAGATCTGCAAGAACCTTGCGATCAAGATCGATACCCTTTACTTTGAGTTTGTTGATGAACTCAGAGTAAGTAAGTCCCTCTTCTCTAACAGCAGCGTTGATACGAACGATCCAAAGACTGCGGTAGTCTCTTTTCTTTAATTTACGACCAACATAGCTATAAGTAAGACCTTTTTCAAGGACGTTTTTCGCTACTGTATATACATTTTTCCTTTTACCGTAGAAGCCTTTTGCTTGCTTAAGTATTCTTTTTCTGCGTGCTCTAGAAGCAACTGCATTTTTTGAACGTGGCATATCTTAATTAGTTTAAATGATGAATAAAAGTCACTATTTGAGACGCAATAATCTCATTACGAAATCAAGATTGGAATGTCCAACCTGACCGGTTACACGTAGAGCACGTTTACGTTTAGTGGACT
>JBEBDP010000011.1:0-57111 GCA_041156925.1 Bacteroidota bacterium
CCTGCGGCCAATGCTTCAAAAATTTTATCATCCTCTTCATGAACTGTGCAAATCATGAATTGAACTTTAGGACATTTCTGTTTTAAAAATTTTACAGCTTTGATACCAGAAATTTCTCCCAAATCAATATCCATTAATACAACATGGGGAGCAGATAAGCAGAGTGCTTCAACAGCTTCTTCACCACTTGAAAATTCACCATTCAAAGTACACTTGTCTGATTGTCTGATTACTTCAGCAAGTTGATTGCGAACAAAATGGTTGTCTTCAACAATACTAACCCGAATTTTATCGGCGGTATTTTCCATAATTGTTTGGACGAATAGGATCTGTTAGCCTAAATGGTTAAACAAAAGTAATGTAAAAAACCCATGCTGTGTTAAATCGGAACGTACAGAACATACTTTTCAGCAAAAAAGGCTTCAGGAAAAATCGACTGTATCGGGGTGACATATGGTCTTAATTGGGAGTCTGCTATTTCCTGAGTAAGATCACCACCTTTTAAGCAAATCAATCCATTTTTATAGTCCTCAATTGGTCTTGCATTCCTGATCAATGGTTTTCCCCAAGTCCATAATTCCTTTAAAGGAGCAACCGCTCTAGATACAACAAAATCAAACTTTCTTCCTTTGATTTGTTCAGCCCTAGTATGTTCAAAACTAATATTATCTAGGCCTAACTCATTTTTTACTGCCTCCACCACCTTAAGCTTTTTGGCAATGGAATCCACCAAGTGGAATTGAACATCTGGAAAAAAAATAGCCAATGGCACTCCTGGAAAACCTCCACCAGTCCCGATATCAATAATTTCTAATCCAGGCACAAAGGGGTACTGTGCAGCGATGGAAAGTGAATGCAGAACATGTCTTTCATACAACGCATCTATATCCTTTCTTGAGATTACATTAATCTTCTGGTTCCATTCAGCATAAATGGGACCTAATCGTCTAAATTGATCGATTTGTTTTGGGGTAAAATCAGAAAAATAATTGGTAATCAGTTCCAATGGTTCTTTGGCGTTTTCCATAATGATGACATGAAAATCAAATAATAAAAAAACATCCAGATATCCCATAAGGGGAAAAGAACAAATAAATCAGTTTCTCCTAATCGTTTCATCGATTTAAAGAATACCAATCCCTGCACCAACAATTTCAGCACCAATACACCCACAACCCATCTCCAATCAAAAGTAAATATTGCTCCAACAAACAATGGATAAAAAAGGAACTGACTTAACATATAAGCCCCTAATACCCATTTGTGTTCAGATTTATAATATTTGCCAGTAGCGTTATGCCTCTCTTTCTGCGCAAGCCATTCCGACCATCTTCTGGCTGGTGTTGAATAGGTAAATGCTGCCGGATCAATTACCACAGCAGTATTATCATTGTTAGCACAACCATTGATAAATAGATCATCATCTCCACCCGGTAAATGGTGATGCGCTGCAAACCCTTTTTGTCGGTAAAAAAGCTCCTTTTTGTAGGCTAAATTTCTACCTACACCCATATAAGGCATGCCCCCAAGTGCAAAAGATAAATATTGAAGTGCTGTATGAAAAGTATCAAAACGAATGATTTTGTTCAGCAAGCTTTTTTCTTTTTTATACGCCCCATAACCCAGAACTATTTCAATACCTGAATGAAATGCTGCTTGCATTTTCTTGATCCAATGCTCTGATGCTGGAATACAGTCGGCATCAGTCAGCAACAACACCTCATGCTTAGCTGATTTTATTCCCATCGACAAGGGGAATTTTTTTCCTGGAATATGAACAGCCTCCTGTTTGAGTTCAACAATATGCAATTGCTTAAAATCCTTGTACAACCCTTCCAGCAAGAACTTGGTATCATCTTGAGAATTGTCGTTTACAACAACTATTTCATGTGTACTACGGTATTGCTGTGCCAATACCCCTGGTAAATTCTTTTCAATTTCGTCTGCTTCATCTCGTGCGCAGATGACCACACTAACAGCGTGTTCATAGGAGAACTCCTTTTCTTTTGGCCGGTGAAAAGCCAATAAACGAAAATACCTAAGGTAATAAAACAGTAAAATAACCGTAACCAATAAAAAAGCCGACATGGGCAGCCACATGAACATACTCATGGGTTCGAAGATACAATATCTTTGCAGCATGAACTACAAAGCAGCTGTTGAATATCTCTATACCAAACTACCCATGTTCAGCAAAACGGGGGTGGCCGCTTTAAAAATGGATCTTGCCAATACATTAACCATATGCTCCTACTTAAACAATCCACACCATAGCTTTAAATCCATCCATGTAGCTGGCACCAATGGTAAAGGTTCAGTAAGTCATATGTTGGCTTCTATTCTTCAGGAACAAGGCTATAAAACAGGTTTATATACTTCACCTCATTTAGAAGATTTTCGTGAAAGAATAAAGGTCAACGGCGAAATGATACCTGAAGAAGCTGTGGTTGGTTTTACAGAAAGAATAACCCCTCTTATAGAAGAAATTGGACCCTCGTTTTTCGAAGTAACAGTTGGCATGGCTTTTGAATATTTCGCCCAACAGGATGTAGATTTTGCAGTGATTGAAACGGGACTAGGAGGTCGTTTGGACAGCACAAATGTTATCCATCCAATAATATCAGTAATTACTAATATTAGTTATGACCATGTACAGATTCTAGGGAATACCCTCGATAAAATTGCCTCTGAAAAAGCTGGTATTATAAAGGCCCACACTCCAGTGGTAATTGGAAAATCGCAACCTGAATCCAAACCCGTATTTGAACAAAAAGCCTTGTCGGAAAACGCTTCTATATATTTTGCGGATCAGATTTGGTCGTCTACCATTATTGAAGATCATCCTACCACACTTTCAATTCACTTAAAAAGTTCAATCAATAATCAACAACTCACCTACCACTCTCCACTTGCAGGCAGCTACCAACAAGAGAACATCATCACGGTACGTGTAACGGTAGATCTATTACGTCAATTGAACTTGCAGATTGATGAGCAAGCCATTCAAAATGGAATTAAACATGTAATCTTGAATACTGGCTTGCATGGCAGATGGGAAACCATATCCACTTCACCTTTGATTATTTTAGATGTTGCGCACAATGCTGATGGAGTTAAAAAAATGCTCGAGCAGCTCAAGCGATTCAACTTCAAAAACTTATACTTGGTAGTTGGCATATCAGCAGACAAAGATGTAAATGAAGTTTTATCGCTTTTACCCAAACATGCTCAATATGCCTTCACCAAAGCACATTTGCCAAGGGCAATGGATCCTACTCAATTGAAAGAAATGGCAATGCAACATCAATTAACAGGTGAATGTTTTGAAAACGTAAATGATGCCATAGAACAGTTTAAAACAAAAGCGGAAGATGAAGATTTGATTCTGGTATGTGGAAGTATTTTTGTTGTAGGAGAAGTGGACAGAAAAAGATTTATTTCCAATTGAGCTCTCCCATTTTATTAAGCGCATAGAACAAGGCAGTCGCATGCATACTTTGTAGTACTTCCTGTTTCTGTAAAAGAGCTTTGACCTCTTCTAAGCTTAAATAGACTAATTCTATTTCCTCATTTTGGTCGAGTTGCTGTTCACCGGTTAATTCACCACCCGTTGCAAGAAAAAAATGCATCCAGTTGTTATGCGTGGATGGATTAGCAGAGGTCTTACCTAAATAGGTATAGCTATCAAATATATACCCAGTCTCCTCTTTAAGCTCTCTAGCAATTGCGTCTTGTAAATTTTTATCTTCTCTATCTACACATCCTCCAGGAATTTCAAGCATGGTCAATCCCGCAGCATGTCTGTATTGCCGCTCAAAGATAAATTTACCGTCTTTGGTTAGTGCTACGGCAGTCACCCATTCTGGAAATTCATACACATAATATGGATCGACTATTTGTCCAGCTGAACGTTCACAAGTATCCTTTCTTACAGTAAACCAAAGGTCCTTGAATAAATACTCTGACTTAAGGAGCTTCCACTTCATTAGATATTTTTTGTCGCCCTGATTAATGCTCTTCTAATATAGGGAGCCTTTAATTTTTTATCATAGTGAAATATCATGTACCCCTGCGAAGGCTCAACCTTATAATTCTTGTGCTGCAACCACTGAGTAAATTCCTGCTCATCATCATGTTGATGATAAGTACAAAGTGCAATTTTCATTGTGCCGGCTTCTTCAATCGTTTGCTTAAATCCCCTCAACAATCCCCATTCTCCACCATCAACATCAATTTTCAAAAACGTAATCGACTTATCCTTAAAAAAAACATCACCAGAACAATGTTTTTCATCATTTCTATCTGAAACAAATTTAGGGACAATCTCAACTTTATCTTGCCAAGGTTTAAAGGTTAAACGCAATGCCTCAATCCATTCAGGATCGTACTCAAATAAATAAGCTTTTTTAATTCGATCAATTACTGCTAGTGTAAAATTACCTTCTGCAGCACCAAAATCAGCAAGTACATCATTTTGATCCAAATCAAATCGATCTGACAAATAACGATGTGGGCTCTTTTCGTCTTGTTCCAAGGTTAAATCATGGAAAGACTTTTTTATTCTGTTAACCGACCATTTCTTTTTAAAATACAGACGCTTTCCGTCCTGCAAAACATAATGCATCCCATGTTCATCATCATGAAATACCTGAATGTCTTCTTGATTATACTTTTCTGTAAAATGGTAAGGGAAAATTTGAACACCATGATTGCGCACATATTCTACAACATCCTTACGCTCCTGATCTTCACTATACCCAACAGAAGCTTCATGATACGCTGGTATCTGTTTTTGCAAACGAGACAACAATATTTTTGTACGAATGGGCTTTGGTACTAAAATCCTGTACAGCTGAAAGGCAAATGACATAAAGCTTATTTAATCTGTTTAGCCAAAGCTATACAATGTAGATGACTAGGATGTGGTTATTTGTACCAAACTACAATAAGAGAACGGACTTCTCCTTCAGGGATGCCCAATGCTGATACAGCCGCATTACTTATTCTTAACTGCATTCCTTCACTTTCTTTACCAGGGGGAACAACACCTAGTACTTTAGCATGAATTGTATATCCGGTTTTACTATCAGTCAATTTGACAATTGTACCAGGAACCACATCGTTTATAAGTATGTAATACTTTCCATCTTGCCAACCACTTGAACTTTTAAAAATACCATAAATTGGATTTTCAAGTTTCTGCTCCTTTCCTTCCTTTGATTGCTGTAAAAAATCTGTAGCAAAATAATTCTTTAAGCCAGGAGCAGTCATTTTATTTTCTGCAGCCTGTACTTTGGGTTGATTAACTTTTTCCGATGTCTTTGGGGCAACTTTAGGTGCTTCCTCTTTAGGCTTTTCTGTTACAACAGTTGACTTTTGCGTTACTGGCGGTGTAACCGTCTGTGTTTTTTGTGGAGTAGGGTTAACTGTAACCACAGGGGTTGAAGCAGGTAAAACAGTTGTTACAGTTGAAGCAGGAGCAGTTGATTTAGGAACATTTGTATTGGAAGTGGATGGCGGAGTTATTGATGGAGTTGCATTTTGACTTGCTGCGCCAATATAGCCAACAACCAACTGATAGCCTATATTGACTTGATCAGCAGTTAGCCCATTTAGGTTTTTTATTCCAGCCAAACTCATATCATAGGTTGTCGCAACTTTTAGAAGCCCCTCTTTTGGCTGAACAGCATGGTATACTGGAACACCAACTGCAGAAACTGTTTGTATAAAATTAGTAGCATTCAAAGGCACTTTTAGCGCTTGTCCAATCGACAGCCCCTTGTCCATGCTAAGTCCGTTGAATGACGCTATTTCTTTTGGACTGATTGCATATGCCCTACCAACACTGTACCAATTTTCTTTAGGTTGAACTTTATGCTCTATGTAAATACCTCGCTCATTTTTTGCTGCATACAATTTTGTCTGCTGTGCATAAGCTTGCAAGGAAAAAGTAAACAATAAAAAGAAGAGAATTGCTTTCATATGAGCTTCTTACAATTAAAAAATGCGATATAGTCAAAGATAACAAAAAGCCATTTCAGGCATTAGAGAAAACTAGAATTTTAACATATAATCAACCCCGCATCAAAATGCGCCAATTCAATGGGTAGTGATTCTTTGCTTTACCCTGAACTTGTTTCACCCAACCCAATGCAATTTGCTTGTATCGCACCAATGACCAACCTTTTGGGACATCTCCAAGATCCAAGGTCTCTCTCCGTAGATATTGCAAAGATTGTTTAAGGTCAATTTCAATATGTGGTATATGAGAAGATTGTATTGTAGACATCGCCAACTCATGATTGGGAATAAAATCATCCCTTATCAACTCACCTAACCGCAAACCTGATTTACGCAACTTCAACACACTTGAAAGCAGGATTAATTCTTGAGCATATTGGGTATCAAATGCAAAAATCTCTTCCGCCTTTTGATAAAAGTACAAATGTTCAGCACCATTGATCCATGCACTTAAATCAACTTTCAAGGATAAATTTTTAGGCGGCCCAGGATACTTTATTCCATTGTGCGTAGACAAACTCGTTCTTCTCAATAGACCACAAAAGAAACCTTCCCCTTTAACTTTATTTGGATAAAAACGGTACCCATGTGCCCCGTTTTTTTCAGAATGTGTATGTACAATATCCCAAGATGAGTCTATTGGAACAGCTACTGACTCAAACATTCCTGTATCAATCAAATAATCCAAATTGTCTTCATTCTCTTGACTAGAAAAAGAACAGGTGGAATAAAACAAATAACCTCCCTCTGCAATAGTTTCACTAGCGGCATGTAATATGCGTTTTTGGCGTGCAGCACAGAAACCAACTAAATCAGGAGTCCATTCGTCCATCGCCTTTTCATCTTTTCTAAATAGTCCACTCCCACTGCAGGGTGCGTCTACTACTACAAAATCAAAATAACCAGGTAATCTTTGAAAATCATTTGGATCATTATTCGTCACCAAAACTTTCATCTCTCCCCACTTAATGATATTCTCTTGTAAAACTGAAACACGCGATTGAATGATTTCATTTGAGACAATTATTCCAAATTGCTGCATACCTGCTAACAAGGTAGACTTTCCGCCAGGCGCTGCACACATATCTAAAGCCTTGTATCCTGCTCCGTCTTGAAATAGACTCTTAACTACATGATGCAAAAACATACTCGATGCCTCTTGCACATAATAGGCTCCAGCGTGAAACAAGGGATCAAGAGTAAAAGAAGGACGCTCATTTAAAACAAATGCTCCATCACACCAAGGCACCTCTGAACTTATATTTGCTTCATTGATAATATCCGCATAAGAATTAACCTTGTTTTGATTAATTCTAATCGAGACAACAGGCGACGTTTGATGTGATGCTATAAATGCATCTTTCTCAAACCCTTGACAATGCTCTATATGCGCTAAAAAATCAGTTTTCAATTTCATTTACTAAGAATAGCAATAGCCTGCTGTACTACAGCATTAAATTCTTTTAAAGTATTGGTCAATACAACAATTCGCTCCTGAGCTTCATTCCAATTTTTCTCCTCAATACCTTCTCTAACACCTGGCAAAGTCTTTACCCCATAACCTGTATAAAATCCAGGTGCATAAATCTGATGCTTATACCAAGGTCTGCGAGGCAACCCTTTATCATTCAACAAGCTTTGTTCTGCTGTAAATAAAATTTTATTCAATCGGCCAAGTTGCTCTGCATTCAATTGATCAGCTTGAGGAAACAATGATTTTAATTGCTGAGAAGAAGACATCAATGCATGTAACGCATTGTCTAAATTACCAAACTCCAAATAAGGAACAGAAGGATGCTTAATTGGCAAACCTCTTGGCGATTTTGGATCAGCAGCCAATTGGAATACTTTTTCATCTATCAATTTATTATCCATTTCCACATCAGACCTCAATTGATCGAGCAACCCTTTTACATCCGTTAGGTATCCAGAAATGGTATTGGTAAGTATTTGGTAATCGAAGGGCAATACATCTGCATTGGCTAGTCTCAACATGGACCTACCTGCAGTTTTTGCCAATGCAACTCCATATTGAAATCCTGGATCTTTAAACCGTACAAAATGATCGTATGAATCATAAATAGAATGGTATTCACCACCACTTCCCTCGCCTCCAAAACCAATATTAGCAGATGGAATACCCAGGTGCTGAAAGAATGGTGAGTAATCAGATCCTGCACCCAATGCTTCAATTTTCATGTATTTGTTTCCTAACATTCTAGCACGAGCATTCTTATCTGCACTGGCCAACATTCTTGCATAACGTCTATCTCGAACACTCACACCAGTTTGCGGATCAATAACATCAGCTGCTATTTCATTAAAAAATCCTTCCAAAGCATGTGATCCACCAATACCAATAAATCCTCTGCTGTTTCCATCAGAATTCAAATAAGCGACTGTCTTCTGCTGTAATTCATTGGCATGATCTTCTACCCATTCAGTAGAGCCCAACAAAGCTGGCTCTTCTCCATCCCATGCAGCAAATACAACTGTCCGTTTTGGCCTCATGCCTTGCCTTGCCAATTCACCTATTGCTCTAGCTTCATCCATCTCAGCAACCATACCACTGATAGGATCAGCAGCACCTAAATTCCACCCATCATGATGGTTGCCTCTGATAACCCACTCATCTGGATAGACACTGCCTTTCATTTTCGCAATAACATTGTACAAAGGTTTGATATCCCAATTAAATTCTAAATGCAATCTTACTTTTTGTGTACTCGGACCAGCATGATAAGTAATAGGAAGGCCTCCCTTCCATGCATCAGGAACAACCGGACCACTCAATGATTGTAATAAGGGTAATGCATCTTCATAGGAGATAGGCAATACCGGAATCTTCATGATAGTGGTAACTTCCTCTCTATTCAAACGCTTTGCATCTGCCGTGGAACCATAACCAGGTGTAGTTGGATCACCAGGATAAACAGGCATATCCATTACTGAACCCCTTTGTACACCTTGTTGCGGACGATAGGGCCCATTGGGATAAACATCACCTGCAACATATCCATCATCTTTAGGATCAGAATAAATAATGCAACCAATTGCCCCATGCTCTGCAGCAACTTTTGGCTTGATGCCTCTCCATGATCCTCCATATTTTGCAATAACAATTTTACCCTTGACACTGATTCCCATTTTTTCTAACTCTTCATAATCAGCAGGTATACCCCTGTTAACAAATACCAATTCAGCAGTTACGTCACCATCTGCAGAATAAGCGTTATAAGAAGGAAGTTGATCTTGTTTTATACCAGAGGTTGCATCTTCTTTTAAAGCACTTTCCTCAAGTTTTGCTTTGTATGGTTTAGCACCCAAGAGTTCAAGCGACCTAAATTTTGGAGTTGGGAAAAGTACATGATACACCGCAATTTCAGTTTCATATCCCCATTGCTTGAATAAATCAGCCATGTATTCAGCATTTGCTTTTCCATGAACAGAACCGATATGATGAGGTTTAGAAGTCAGAATTTTCATCCATTTGTCCTGGTCGGCCGCATTCAACAGACCATCAAACTTTTTTTCAAGATCATATTGTGCAGCACTGTTTTCTTTTAGAAAACCAGTGATTTTTTTTTGCGCATGTAAACTAGAACTAACAAGAAATACAAGGGCTAAAGAAAATAGACGCATACAGAGGAATTTAGAAGCTTAAAAATAAGCATTCCCATCCTTACGCAGAACAATAAAATAAATGATTAGATACTTCTGATTTCTGCAAGTAAATCTTGAAGCGCCTTCTTAGCATCACCAAACAGCATTGATGTTTTAGGCTGGAAGAATAGCTGGTTTTCAATACCTGCGTATCCCGGCTTCATGCTTCGTTTGTTAACAATAACATGCTTTGCTTCCTCTACTTCAAGAATTGGCATACCATAAATAGGTGAAGAAGGATCAGATTTTGCAGCTGGATTAACTACGTCGTTTGCACCTAATATTAATACAACATCTGTATTTTTAAACTCTTCATTGGCGTCTTCCATTTCCAATAATTTGTCATAACTCACGTCTGCTTCTGCCAACAATACATTCATGTGACCTGGCATTCTTCCTGCTACTGGATGGATAGCATATTTAACTTCTACCCCTTTTGCTTCTAATGCTTTTTCTAATTCGTGACAAACGTGTTGGGCCTGCGCAACTGCTAATCCATAACCAGGAACTATCATTACCTTGCTCGCATAACTCATTACTACGGCAGCATCACTCAATGTAACCTCTTTATAAGTGCCCCCAGAAGGTCCACTTCCTGCAGCAGCTGTATTGCCACCACCAAAAGAACCAATCAATACATTCTTAAGCGATCTGTTCATCGCATTACACATCAAGATCGTAAGTAAGGTTCCTGCCGCACCAACCAAAATACCACCAGTCAACATCACCTTGTTGTCATACAAAAATCCGCCACAAGCAGCAGCTACCCCAGTAAATGAATTCAGTAGTGAAATAACGACTGGCATATCTGCACCTCCAATTGGAAGCACAAAGAAAACACCATATAATATTGATAATACTACAACCACATAAAACAACAAATGAAGTTGCTCAGGGGTAAACAAAATAACATACGCTGCAACAGCAAGATTCAAGACGAGAATAACAAGGTTGATGATATGCTGACCACCAAATGCAAAATCTTTGATTTTTCCGTTCAATTTTCCCCAAGCAATCATGCTTCCAGAGAATGAAACAGCACCAATGATTAATCCTAATAGAATGATCAATAATTTGGTTGTATCCAATGTTGACAAATCAGTTGTAGTGTGGAGCAAATGGTTAAACTCAATAACTGAAATCAACGCCGCACAAGCACCACCCATACCATTGAACAAGCTCACCATTTCTGGCATAGCAGTCATCTGTACTTTCTTAGCCATTAATGTCCCTACAATTGTACCAATGATCAAAGCAGCAAAAATCCATGGATAATTACCCAAACGCTGTCCTTCATTTTCATAAAGAAAGATGGTTCCTAGAATGGCAAGAAACATACCTGCAGCTGCAACTAGGTTTCCTTTCCTAGCAGATGCCGGATTAGACAACATTTTCAAACCCACAATAAAGGTTATAGAACCAATCAGATAAATGAGTACAAGCAAGTTGATTTCCATTGCAAGCTATTTTGGAAGATTATTTTTTCTTTTTGAACATTTCAAGCATTCTATCGGTCACCACAAAACCACCTACCACGTTAAGTGTACCCAAGATTACAGCCAAGAAGCCAAGCACCAACGATAAAATATCATCCTCAGCTGCTTGTCCCATTACAATGATAGCACCTATAATCACCACCCCGTGAATTGCATTAGCACCGCTCATCAAGGGAGTATGTAACACAGAGGGCACGCGACCAATAACCTCAATACCAACAAAGATCATGAGGAAGACAACGTAAAACATTTCCTGGTGTATGCTTATCCAATTCAAGACCTGATCCATATACTAGAAATTTTAAAAATCAATTATTGCACCTGAGCTCTTGCACCTTTTACAAGATCATCTTCCATGTTGATGGTAAGATTACCTTCTTTATCAGTTATGAGCTGTAAGAAATTAATAATGTTTTTACCGTACAACTTACTTGCATCAGATGGCATAGTTGCTGGCAAATTGCTATCACCTATAATTTTCACTCCATTATACACAACAGTTTCACGGTCTTTGGTATGTGGAGTATTACCACCAGTTGAAGCAGCAAGATCTACAATCACACTTCCCACTCTCATGGTCTTCAACATTTCCTCAGATACCAAAATAGGCGCTTTCTTTCCTGGAATTTGAGCAGTTGTGATTACAATATCTGCTTTAGCAATACTCTCAGCAATTTTCTGTTGTTGATTGCGCTTGTATTCTTCCGACTGTTCAACTGCATAACCTCCAGCAGCAGATGCATCAGCTGCTCCAGGAATTTCAATGAACTTGGCTCCTAAGCTTTGTACTTCTTCTTTTACAGCAGGTCTTGTATCAAATACTTCTACAACAGAACCAAGACGCTTTGCTGTTGCAATTGCTTGCAAACCTGCAACACCAGCACCAAGAATCAACACTTTCGCCGGAGCAATGCTACCAGCTGCTGTCATGAACATTGGAAAATACCTACCATAAGCATTGGCTGCAGTCAACACAGCCTTATATCCAGCAATGTTTGCCTGACTCGACAAGATATCCATGCTTTGGGCTCTTGTAGTTCTAGGCAGGAGTTCCATGCTAAACACCACTGCACCTTTATCCAACCACTGCTTGATGCGCTCAGTTTGAAAACGAGCTTGGTACATACCAATCAACACTAAACCATTTCGAATATCGATGGTTGGTGGATGAATGGACAGAACGATATCTGCTCCGTTGGCAATTTCTGCAGCGGACTTGATTTCTGCTCCGGCTTTACTGTAATCGGCATCCGTGCAATAGGCTTGTTCGCCTGCTCCAGTTTCAACCCATACCGTAATTTTCTTCTTAGTTAATTGCGCAACGCCATCTGCGATGAGAGAAACCCTTGTTTCAGGGGCTAATTCTTTTAAAACACCAATAATCATGGGGTTTGATTGAGATGCTAAAGGTAACGAAATTCCCGCTCTGTACTAGGTAAAATAATTAGAAACGTATTGTAAAATCAAGCTTTTCCTTGAATTCTTTTCTAAGAAAAACAATTCCTATAAAAAATAAATCTACTGAACAGGAAACTCGTTCATTTTTTTTTATTTCTTCCCATGCATTTTCCATCCCTTTACTCCAATGAATATCATCAAAAACCAAAATATCCTCTTCTCCACAAGATCTGACTACTTCTTCAAAGTAACGGACAGTAGGTTGATATTGATGATTACCATCAAAAAAGAAGAGTTTCTTACCTGTCATATTCGACAAAGCCTCAGGTAATTTCAAATTAAAATCTCCCACCAAAAGAGTAATATTATCTAGCCCCTCTTGCTCAAAGGCTTTTCTTGAAAAATTGGCAATGGCTGGAGCTCCTTCTATTGTTTGAATTCTAACCCCTTCGCCTGCTAGAGCCAAATACCTAGTTGTGAGTCCCAATGAAGTACCTAGTTCCAATACAGATGCAACTTCATAGAATTCAACCAAGCGATGCAGCAGTCGCGCAAATTTTGGGTGCTTTGCAGCCCCATTCGCTATTTGCGCAATAGACCTACGAGACCCTGATTTTGAAACCGAACCAGCTCCTAAGTCATCTACCTCTAGAAAACGATTTTTTTCTGCTTTAAAAGCATGCCTGATATTTTCTATCTTATTGAAAACAGCTTTGTTTTTGTAAGAGGGTAATAAAACCTGTTCAACAAACTGAAATATGAATGGAGAGTGTATTCCGTGACCTCTCCCATTGGAAGCAGTAAAAAAATACTGCAAATATTTAACCCCAAGTTGAAAGTGATTGTACATATAAGAAGCTTATTGCTTTCTTTCCCAAATTTGGAAAGTATAAGCAAATGCATGTTTTTCATCTTGCTCCATTGGCGTCTCTTCCACAAGTTCAAAAACAGATGAATCTATTGGTTCAAAAAAAGTATCCGCTTTAGGGAAATTAGTATGCACACGAGTAAGGTAAATTCTATTGACTATAGGCATTACTTGTCGGTATATTTCACCACCCCCAATGACAAACACCTCTTTACAATCAGATGATTTAGCCAATTCAATTGCATGTTCCACACTTTTTGCTAGCACCAATCCCTCTTGAGGTTTTGCCCAATTCTCCTGACGAGAAATCACAATGTTGAGTCGGCCATTTAATGGTTTTGATGCCATCGACTCAAAAGTTTTTCTACCCATCACCACAGGCATCCCCCATGTTGTATTCTTGAAGAACTTCATGTCGTTAGGCAATTTCCATAGCAAGGCATTGCCTTCTCCTATGGCATGGTCTTCAGCAGCAGCAACAACAATTGATATGATCATGTCTTAATATTAAACTGCAACAGGCGCTTTAATTGCAGGGTGACTTTGATAACCTTCCAAGGTGAAATCTTCGAATGTAAATCCAAAAATGTCTTTTACATCGGGATTGATTTTCATTTGGGGTAATGGAAATGGCGTTCTGGTCAATTGTAATTGGGCTTGCTCAAAATGATTGTTGTAAAGATGGACATCTCCAAATGTATGAACGAAATCTCCTAATTGTAGATCGCATACTTGCGCTACCATCATCGTTAACAATGCATATGATGCAATATTAAAAGGTACTCCTAGAAACACATCTGCAGAACGTTGGTACAACTGACAAGACAATTTACCATCCGCAACATAAAACTGGAACAATGTGTGACAAGGCATAAGTGCCATATTAGGAAGTTCTGCAACATTCCAAGCACTTACAATTAACCGTCTGCTATCAGGGTTCTTCTTGATTTGTTGAATCAGGTCTACAATTTGATCATGGGTTTTTCCATCTGCGCCTGTCCAGCTTCTCCATTGTTTGCCATAAACGGGACCAAGCTCTCCATTTTCATCAGCCCACTCATCCCAAATACTCACTCCATTATCTTTCAAGTATTTGATGTTTGTCTCCCCTTTCAAAAACCACAACAATTCATGTATGATACTTCTTAAATGAAGTTTTTTAGTGGTGACCATAGGAAACCCTTCGCTCAAATCAAACCTCATTTGGTAACCAAACACACTTCTCGTTCCAGTCCCTGTCCTGTCACTTTTATCCGTTCCGTTTTCTAAAATATGTTTTACTAAATCTAAGTAAGCTTGCATAAACGGTTTATTTACTTTATCAATTCGTGAATAACTGTTCCAACATTGCCACTAGGCATTTGTATTTTTAACAAGGCGGCAATTGTTCCTGCAATATCGCTCATATAGACATTACGATAAGACAGCCCTTGTTTCACACCCCAACCCATCCATAAGAGTGGGATATGTGAATCATAAGGAAACATAGATCCATGGGTAGTTCCAGCTGCATTAAAACTGAAAAAATATCCTGGCTTGTATATCAACTGCACATCACCTGCTAACTTATGGTTGTACCCTTTCTGAAACATCTCTTTATATTCCACTGGAAGATTAGCAAGTTGGATACTTTCATTATCAAAAGCCAATAGCATATCTGGGTGTTTGTTTAGCTGTTGAATATAAAAGGATTTTACAGCTTTGTAATCCACACCAACAGAATCGATGTATGCTTTATCCAAATAAACCTGGTAATTAGCAGAAGCTTCAACCAATCGCTTCAAACCAAACTTTTCCATAGTTGCATTTTCTGCTTCCTTCCCAGGCTTCATGCCCTTTGCTGGAATTTGATTAGCTTCTAAAAAAGCAGGAACATGTGCAACACCATGATCTGCTGTCATGAAAAACAAGTACTGCCCCTTTCCTACTTTTTGATCGAGATACGTTAAGAATGAAGCAAGCTCTTGATCAAGCTTAATATAAGTATCCTCAATTTCTACTGAATTAGGTCCAAATGAATGTCCAATATAATCTGGAGATGATAGGCTGATGGCTAAAAAATCAGTGATTGAGTCTCTTCCTAATCCCTCTGCATCTAATGCAGCTTTTGAAAAACTCAAGGTTAAAGTATTGCCCCAAGGAGTAGATGAAATGGCTCCAAAGTTTTTACCAATATTGCCCTCTAGCTTTCTTGGAAATGGATTTTTAGTATAAGCAGTATTTTCTTTATCACTCTGGATATAGGTATCTAAAGGGTGACTCAAATTCCAGTTTAGTTTATACATTGAATCTACAAGCCTGCGTTGGTTATAAGCTTCTGCCCAAGCGGGTAGAGCGTTCATATACCAGGTACTGGAGACAAAATTTCCAGAATTAGGTTCATACCAATATGCAGCATCACCTGCATGTCCAGCGGGCAAGATACTTCCCCTGTCCTTTATCGCCACACCTACAACTTTCGACCTGAAATTGGTTGCTAATTCAAGTTCATCTGTTATGGTCGTTGTGATTAGATTTTTAGGTGACATAGGCTCTCCTTTCCCATTTCCCCCAACAATCTTTACCGAATCATCCTCTACACAATACACATCACGCTTAAGCGACCTATCGTACCACTCATTTCCCATGATGCCATTGATAGCAGGTACAGATCCTGTATAGACCGATGCATGCCCTGCTGCAGTAACAGTTTGCGCATATGGTATAAAAGCGTTTTCACAGCTAAAGCCCTCTTTCAAAATGCGCTTGAATCCTCCCTCTGAATAGCGATTTTGGTATCTGTAGATAAAATCCCACCTCATTTGATCTACCATCACTCCCACTACCAATTTTGGTCTTGGTTTTTGATTGGAGGCAGATGACTGACCAACTACTGATCCAATCATGAGCAATGAAAGCAATAATGAAAACAAATTCTTCATGACCCCTTTTTTGAGTTCATACAAAGTTATGGCAATGAATTCCTTTTCTTTTGAGGAGTTTTAAACACTATGTTATATAAAGTTTATTTCTAAAAAATTTATCTTTGCACCTATAAACCCCATAACCTTCTCAATATGGCAGACATCTTTGACAGACTCATCAAGAACTATGGCCCGCTAGGACAACACCGTGAAAGAGCCCACGGGTATTTTGCTTTTCCAAAACTGGAGGGTGAAATTGGCAACCGCATGACATTTAGGGGTAAAGAAAAGATTGTTTGGAGTTTAAACAATTACCTCGGTTTGGCCAATCACCCAGAAGTAAGAAAAGCTGATGCTGAGGCTTCTCAAACATTCGGACTAGCTTACCCTATGGGAGCAAGAATGATGAGTGGAAACAGCAATTACCATGAGCAATTGGAAAGAGAACTTGCCGCGTTTGAACATAAAGAAGATGCTATTCTATTAAATTTTGGCTACCAAGGCATCATGAGCTTAATCGACCTGCTTTGTAGCAGACATGATGTAATTGTATATGATGCAGAAAGCCATGCTTGTATTATTGATGGCTTGCGCCTTCATCCTGGTCAGCGTTTTGTATTTAAGCACAATGATGTAGCCGACTGTGAAAAACAATTACAGCGTGCAACTGCATTAATAGATAAGAACAAAAGTGGTGGTATTTTATTGATCACAGAAGGCGTGTTTGGCATGGCCGGTGACCAAGGAAAGTTAAAAGAAATTGCTGCACTTCGTCCGAAATACGAATTCAGATTATTGGTGGATGACGCCCATGGATTTGGAACACTAGGCATGACTGGCGCAGGAGCTGGTGAAGAGCAAGATGTTCAAGACGATATCGACTTGTATTTTTCTACTTTCGCCAAATCAATGGCTTCAATTGGTGCATTTATTGCCGGACCTAAAAGCATCATCGACTATGTTCGATACAATATTAGAAGCCAGATTTTCGCAAAGTCTCTTCCTATGCCAATTGTAATAGGCAACCTCAAAAGACTAGAACTTTTGAGAAGTCAGCCTCAACTCAAAGAAAAACTTTGGGAAAATGCCCTTAAACTGCAAAATGGCTTGAAGGAAAAAGGATTTGACATCGGCAAGACTGACTCTGTAGTTACGCCCGTATACATGAAAGGCGGAGTGGAAGAAGCTACGCACATGGTGACAGACCTGAGAGAGAATTACAATATTTTCTGCTCGATAGTAGTTTACCCTGTTATTCCAAAAGGACATATCATTTATAGGCTTATTCCCACAGCAGCACATACTGATGAAGATATTCAATTGACACTCAAAGCTTTTGAAGAAACGAAGAAGAAGCTTGATGAGGGGGCTTATAAAAGTGAAGCCATTGCTCAAATGGCCGAAGTTTAAAACTTGCTTATTATCCCTGCTTCGGCAGGGATTTTTTTTGCCTTGGGGTAGGTATAAAAAAAAAGGGCCCGGATAGAAATCCAGCCCGTTTTAAATCCAATATCCTATGAAAAACCAAGGTAATAACGTGGTTTTACTTAATCATATTGCGTACAATCCTAAGTATTTTTAAGTTTTTTTTAAGATTATTTCAAGACCCTTAAAAATCAATGAGTTACTTAACTTTTATGATTCATCTTTGTTAGTGAAATAAAGAATTTATGAGAAAGATAGTTGTTGCAGTTACCGGGGCCAGTGGTTCTATCTATGCCGATTTATTGATACAAAAACTAAAATCTATTGAAAACCAATGGAATGAATTGGCTATTGTGTTTTCTGATAACGCAAAAGACGTATGGTCCACCGAATTGGGAAATGACAATTACGATAAACTAAACCTCCCTGTTTACAATAAGCATGATTTTTCTGCCCCTTTTGCTTCTGGTTCAGGAAGATTTGACACCATGATCATCATCCCTTGTTCGATGGGTACGCTAGGGAGGATTGCTGGTGGCGCATCTAACGACTTGATAACGAGAGCTGCCGATGTAATTTTAAAAGAAAAAAGAAAATTGATTTGTGTGGCCAGAGAAACACCCTATAACCTCATTCATATTCGCAATATGGAAACGATCACACTGGCAGGTGGCATTATTTGTCCTGCTACCCCATCTTTTTATAGTCAGCCTAAAACTATTGAAGAGGTTGCTTCAACTGTAGTCGATCGTGTTTTGGATCTAGCAGGCTTTGAAATAAAGAGCTTTCGTTGGGGAAAATAAGTTTATCGTAAATCAATAACCTCAACACCAGGATATTTTTTCGCATTGAATACAAAACTATCGTCAGGTATAGCAGTTGATGTTGCAATATTATTTATAGCATAGAGATAACGATTACCATTCTTTTCAAACACACGTGTTGACATGATAACTTTGGTAGTTTTATCCACTTCTAATACAACCTTAAAAAATGGCTTGGTCTTATCAATAGGCGTAAGCTCTACCACTTGGTAGGTCTTGCCATTGCGCTTAACATCTTCATTCAATAAAAACAAGAAATCCTTGTCGTAGAAATTCGTAAAAAGTTTCTGAGGAGTAATTGAACCACTTGAATTATCAAGGGTTGCTACTTGCACTTCCTTTGCAGCCATGTCATATGTCCAGATAGTTGCTCCATCACAAAAAATATCTTGTCCAGTAATTGAAACCCTATACTTCATACCTTTCATAAGGACAGTCCCGGTTTTTGTACCCTGCACCTTACCTGCAGCATTTTCGATTTTTAGGGTAAAGTTTGCTTTTACACTCTTGAATGTTTTGAATTTTGCACTCACTGCATCCAACACTTTCTTTGCTTCTGGATCACTCTTGCCACTACCCTTTGTAGCTTGCGCAAACAAATTGACTGTACAAACAGAAAAAGTAAGCAAGAGGGTGAAAAGTTGTTTTAACATATAACCTGTTTAAAGTATAGTTTTATTTACACAAAGAAAGCACTATTCCATTGATTTGAGAAACTGCTCAAGTTCATACTCTGTCTTAAAGAGAACTTCACGCACCTTACTTCCTTTACTTGGACCAACAATACCAGCAGCTTCCAATTGGTCCATCAAACGACCCGCTCTATTGTATCCCAATTTTAACCTGCGCTGTATGAGTGAAGTAGATCCCATCCCACTTTGTACTATAAGCTGAGCTGCTTCATTGAATAATGGATCTTTACTCAACAAATCTACCTCTCGATCTTCCATATCTTTTTCATCAACTACTTCAGGTAACTCAAAGGCAGAAGGATACCCTTGCTGAGCGCCAATAAATTCTGCTACTTTTTCTACTTCTGGCGTGTCCACAAAAGCACACTGGACCCTTGTAACCTCTCCTTGATAAGACACCAACATATCACCTCTACCTATCAATTGCTCTGCACCGCCAATATCCAGAATAGTGCGGCTATCCACTTTGGATGAAACCTTGAATGCAATTCTTGCTGGGAAGTTGGCTTTAATTGTACCAGTAATGATATTCACTGAAGGACGCTGCGTAGCTACAATCAAATGTATACCAATAGCACGCGCTAACTGTGCTAAACGTGCTATAGGCGTTTCAATTTCCTTGCCCGCAGTCATGATTAAATCAGCAAACTCATCAATGACCAAAACTATAAATGGTAAAAACTTATGTCCTTTTTCTGGGTTGAGTCTTCTCGAAACAAACTTCTCATTGTACTCGCGGATATTTCTACATCCCGCATCTTTAAGCAAATCATAACGCTCATCCATCTCAATACAAAGTGCATTAAGCGTATTCACCACCTTGCGTGTATCGGTTATGATTGCATCATCTTCACCAGGAAGTTTTGCAAGGAAATGTTTTTCAATGATTCTGTACAAACTCAACTCCACTTTCTTCGGATCTACAAGTACAAACTTTAACTGCGAAGGATGTTTTTTGTACAGCAAAGAAACAAGAATGGCATTTAAACCAACCGACTTACCTTGTCCCGTTGCACCAGCCATTAAAAGGTGCGGCATGGTTGCTAAATCGACAATAAAGTTTTCATTATCAATTTTCTTACCCAACGCAATGGGAAGCGCATAATCGTTCTTCTGAAACTTATCACTTGCCAAGAGTGACCTCATTCCTACAACACTTTTCTTTACGTTAGGCACCTCAATTCCAATCGTACCCTTTCCTGGTATTGGTGCGATAATCCTGATACCCAAAGCAGATAAACTTAATGCTATATCGTCTTCGAGGTTCTTGATACGAGAAATACGAACACCTGCTGCCGGAACAATCTCATATAATGTAACTGTTGGACCAACCGTCGCAAAAATTTTCTGAATATCAATATCGTAATTCTGAAGTGTTTTGATGATTTGCGTCTTGTTGGCTTCCAATTCACTTTGGTCCATCACAATTTTCTCACCGGAATGCTGTGCCATTAAATCTAATGATGGATACTTGTAGCCCTTCAAATCAGCAATAGGATCAAACTTGGGGGATGCTAAAACTGCAGCAGCTTTTGGTGCGATTTTTTCATCTACAACTGGCTTGATTTCTAAGTCTGGCTCGGCCTCCAACTCTTCTTCTTTGCGTTCTACTTTTGGAAGCACAACCTCTTCAACTGGTGGCGTAATCAATACTGCAGGTTCTGAATGCAAAGGCTTCTCTTCTTTCAATTTATTCGATGCCTCTTCTATCACTTCTAGATTCAATACAGCATCTTCTGTTTTCAACGAATTACCTTCTGTTAAGTCTAATCTTGGTTGTAGCACTTCAGGTTCTAGATCAACTTCAGGTGCAGCCTGCTCGAATTTAGTGTCGTCAATTGAGGCAGATTTGCCAAAAACAGGCAGCTTGAAAACAGGATTGAACCTCCAAATGAAATATGAAAACAAAGAAAGTGAGATGATGGAAAATGTACCCCACCAACCTATTACACCTTTCAACCAAGTAGAAGAAAACTTTCCTACAGCACCACCCCAATTAAAAGTGGCATTGGGCATGAAAAAAGAGGCACTCACACTAATTACGACTAGTCCCATTAATATGTACCTGATGTTGCGCGCAATAGAAAATACTTTTCTGCCAAACAACACATTGACACCAACTACAAAAAACAGGGAACAAAACAGAAAGGACGCTATACCAAATCCATATTCAAAAAAGATATAGGCTGTATAAGCACCTAAACTTCCTAACTGATTACTGATTTCAAGTTCATTGGGCATCAAAATCTTTGCCCCCATGTTGCGAACCTTGTCTTGATCTTCATTCCAAGTAAAGAGATAAGAAGCAAACGCAACGAATAGGAAAAAACTGAAGAACAACAATACTGAGCCTAGTATTTTATGGGTGCGCTCATCTTTAACCAGCGCTTTGATTTCAACAGATTCTTCTTTTTCTGCTATCAATACCTCTTCATCAGTTTTTTGCTTCGGAGGTTTCAATCGATTGGCCATTGTATGTACTACTAATTAGATAAGCAATCTCCTATTGGAGTTTTTCAAAATTACATTTTTATTTCTGTTGAATTTCAATTAGTTCTGAATTGTAGCGTCAATTTTCTGAGCTATTTGCAGTGTGCTTATTTGTCGATTTGCCAGGAATTGAAAACAACAACCACAACCATCCTAATATAAATAAAACACCACCCAAAGGTGTAACCAAATTAAACAACCCTAAGCTGGTATAGCCTGCAAAACTCAAAACCACCCTTGCATAGATGGAGCCTGAGAAACAAAGAATACCAAAGAAAAACAATTGCCCTGCTAACCACATTTTTTTATCATGGTACTGCTTGTACAAAAAGCCAGCAATAAAAATGGCAATAGCATGAATCATCTGGTAATAGGTAGCCGTCTGGTATCCCTCTAACAAAGAGGGTGTAAGCAGTTTTTTCAGTAAATGAGCACCAAAAGCACCTAAACTAACAGCTATAGCCATCAGCAATGCTGCTGTTCTAAACATTCTCCTATGCATTTGTAATTTTTTGGATTAAGGTTGAAGGATCCATTACGTCATCAATGGTGAGTGTCGACATACTATAGTATGGATACCTCTCTTCAAGTTTCTTTTCTATAAACTGATACAATTCACCATCATTTAAACTGGCGATAAGCGGTCTCTTTGATTTCTCTTTACTCAAACGCATTGCTAATACAGCAACGGGCAAGTTCAACCAAACGGTAACGCCATTAGCGTTCATCCAATCCATGTTATCATGAAAGCATGGAGTTCCACCTCCTGTTGATATGATGCCAGCATATGTACTTGATACTGATTGTGAAAGTAATTGATGAGCTGCTTGTTGTAATGCCGCTGTTTCAATATTTCTAAATGAATCCTCTCCTTCAGTTCTAAAAATTTCAGAGATAGTCCTGTTTTGTTGCTCCTCTATCCAACCATCTAAATCTATAAATGGTAAATCGAGTTGTTTAGCAAGCAGGTGCCCTTCGTGAGATTTGCCAGAACCCATGAAGCCGATGAGAAAAATCAATTTCGGATGTTGATCACTCATGAAAATGCATTGATGCCGGTAATATCCATTCCGGTAATAAGCAGATGTATATCGTGTGTTCCTTCGTAAGTAATTACACTTTCTAGATTCATCATATGGCGCATCACCGAATATTCATCAGTAATACCCATGCCACCTAGAATTTGTCTTGCATCTCTACATACGTCTTGTGCCATAGCACATGCATTTCGCTTACCCATACTCACTTGTGCAGGTGTTGCTTTGCCTTCGTCCATTAAAACAGCTAAACGCCAATTAAGAAGTTGTGCCTTTGTTATTTCAGTGAGCATCTCTGCTAATTTCTTTTGTTGCAGCTGGAAGCCAGCAATTGGTCTTCCAAATTGTGATCGTTCTTTTGCATAACGAAGTGCAGTATCATAACAATCCATAGCTAATCCAACTGCACCCCATGCAATACCGAACCTAGCTTTGGTGAGACAAGAAAGCGGCCCTTTCAATCCTTTTACACCAGGTAGAATATTTTCTTTAGGAATTTTTACATCCTCAAAAACCAACTCGCCCGTTGCAGATGCTCTTAAACTCCATTTCCCATGTATTTCTGGCGCTTTAAATCCTTCCATACCTTTTTCAACAATCACACCAACAACATCTCCCTGATCATCTTTTGCCCAAACTACTGCAACATCAGAAAAGGGTGCATTGCTGATCCACATCTTACTGCCATTCAAAATATAATGATCGCCATTACTTTTTATACGTGTTAGCATTCCAGCAGGATTACTGCCATGATCCGCTTCGGTCAGTCCAAAACAACCCAACCACTCTCCTGAAGCCAATTTGGGTAAATATTTATTTTTCTGCTCTTCACTTCCATACTTGTATATGGGATACATCACCAATGATCCTTGAACGCTTGCAGTCGACCTAACCCCACTATCTCCTCTTTCCAATTCTTGCATCATCAAACCATAACTGATATGATCCAGTCCACCTCCACCATATTGTGTTGCTACGGTAGGACCAAAACAACCCAAAGCACCCATCTCTTTCACAATATGAAATGGAAATTTTGCTTGCTGAGCTGCATCTTCAATAATTGGAGAAATAGATTGCTTTACGTAATCACGAACTGCTGATCGGATCATCAGGTGTTCTTCCGTTAACAAATCGTCTATATTAAAATAATCAGGCGACTCAAAAAGATCTTGACGTGGCATAGCATCAATTTCTACAAAATTAATCAAAAATGCTGCTTGTTTATTGGGTATTCCTTTAGCTATAAGTTAATATTGAAACGTAGAAAACTATGTTTAATTTAGCGTAAAATTAGTCGATGACACAGGTTGTAAATAACCATAGCATACAAGAGCAATTTGAGCTCATCCTAGCGGATGAGAACAAAATGCGTATGCATGAGTTTCTCAACAACCTGAATATCAGTGATGTTGCTTTATTGATTGAAGAATATGAAGAAAATGCAACAGAAATCGTAGCTGCTCTCTCCGTTCATCGTGCCGCTAGTACCTTTAAAATTCTTGAACTTAGCGCCCAAAAAACCATCATTCAAGACCTGCAGCCGCTTAAAACAGCAGCCTTATTGAATGAACTGCCAGCGGATGACCGTACTTCTTTTTTGGAGGAACTACCCACCAGCGTGGTTAGGGAATTGATCAAATTGCTCAACCCAGAAGAACGCAAAATCACCCTATCGCTTTTAGGTTACCCTGAGGACAGTGTGGGTCGATTGATGACGCCTGACTATATTGCTGTTCAAGCCGACTGGACCATCGCCGAGGTATTGGAGCATATCAGAGAAGTGGGGCAAGAATCAGAGACTATCGATGTGATTTATGTGATCAACGATCAAGGTCAATTGGTAGACGACGTTAGGATCAGAGAATTTTTATTATCCCCTCCAGATAGATTGGTAAGTGAACTGACCGATGGCAGATATATCGAACTAAATGTATACGACGATCAGGAAAAAGCCAACCAAGTATTCAAAATGAATAACAGAGTGGCACTCCCAGTTGTAGATAACAATAACTTCCTTTTGGGTATTGTCACCATCGACGACGTACTTTGGGTTGCCAATGAAGAGTTCAGCGAAGACATGCAGAAGATGGGTGGTACAGAAGCTTTGGAAGAACCCTATTTGGAAATCTCTATTTTCAAGCTATTCAAAAAAAGAGTCGGTTGGTTAATTGTACTTTTCCTTGGAGAAATGTTGACTGCTACCGCCATGGCCAATTATGAACTGGCGCTCGACAAAGCACTTATTCTTTCCCTGTTTATCCCTTTGATTATCTCTAGCGGCGGTAATACAGGATCACAAGCCTCTTCACTGATTATACAAGCGCTAACGGTTGGCGAAGTGACTATAGCAGATTGGTGGAGTGTGATGAGAAGAGAAATTATTTCCGGCTTATTATTGGGTGCTGTATTGGGATTGATTGGATTTTTTAGAGTTGTCCTTTGGTCTCAAATCTTTCCCGAAGTATATGGCGCACATTACTTGTTGATTGCATCAGTGGTTGGTGTATCACTAATCGGTGTTGTACTGTTTGGCACGATATCAGGATCAATGCTACCTATTGCATTAAAAAAATTAGGTGCAGACCCTGCGGTATCATCTGCACCATTTGTAGCAACACTGGTTGACGTAACCGGTGTCATCATTTATTTTAATTGTGCTTACCTCTTCCTAAAAGGAACCATGCTCTAGTTAAATAGCCTGGTGATTAAATGGTTGCAATACCATCTCACTCACCACACCACTTGCAGGCTGCTGACACAAGAACCAAATTGAACGAGCAGCTTCCTCTTCCCTGATCATTTTATCTTTCTGCACTTTCAAATCAATAGTATCCCAGAAAGGTGAATCTACACCTCCCAAAAACAAATTCGTAATTCTGATTTCAGTCCGCTTCAATTCTTCACGAATACTTTGCATCATTCCAACAATACCATATTTAGATGCAGAATAAGCAGCAGCTCCCGCCATTGGAACCTTCCCTAACACACCAGGAACATTTACAATCAACCCTTTTTTATTATCTTTCATTGGAGCAAGAAAGGTTTTTACAAAAAGAAAAGCACCAACCAAATTGGTTTGCAACGACTGGTTGAATTCTGCCAAGCTTAGGTTGTCCATCGACTTAATAATTCCAATGCCAGCTAGATTGACCAAAATATCTGGAGTTCCCATTTCTTGTGCCACTTTTGCCCCAAGTTGTAGCATAGCTGACTCATCAGCTATATCCAAGGCCAATGCATGTGTTGACCTCAAGCCTAAGTCATTAACCAAAGCATCTAATTTAGCTTGGCTCCTACCAGTAACGAAAACCTCCGCCCCACTCTGGTGCAACATTTTTACCAATTGTCTACCTATACCACCTGTAGCACCTGCAACCACAATTTTCTTTGCTGTCAGCTTTTCCATTTCAATACTTTTTGTCATAAACATTCAAGCAGAAAAATTGTTTTGCAAACATGACCATTAGCTTGATATTTCCCCACCAACTTTTCCACCAACATCCCGCAATAAAGGAAAATGAGCCTGTCTATTTGATTGAAGAAGAACTTTTTTTCAAACAATTCAAGTTTCACAAACAAAAGATCATCCTTCACAAAGCAAGCATGTTTGCCTACGCATCAACTTTAAGAGCTGAAGGATTTGAAGTGAAGTACATAGCAGCACATGAAGGTCAGTCCAACTTAGAAAAGCTATTTAGTCATTTAAACGCCATTGGTACAAAACAAATCAGGTCTTGCTTCCCTAGCGACCAATGGTTGAAAAAACATGTTGATACTGCTGCTCACAAAAATAGTATAGAAATCCAGTGGATAGAAGGTCCAGATTTCTTAACCAGTCGAGATGAAATCAACACCTTTTTCAAAGGGAAAAAACATTACCACCAAACCGACTTCTACATCTACCAAAGAAAGAAATTGGGCATTCTTCTTGATCACAAAGGTTCACCTATTGGAGGAAAATGGACCTATGATGCAGAGAATCGAAAAAAACTTCCCAAGCAAATAAATATACCTCAACCAGTATTTCCTCAAGCTGATGAACACCTTAAAAAAGCATTTAAAGAAGTAGAAGCACATTATGCTGATTTACCAGGAGTTGCTACATTTAAAAACAATATTTTTCCATGGGCATGGACAAGACAACAGGCACTCAATAATCTAGCTGCATTTTTACAACACCGCTTCTTTCAATTTGGGGAATACGAAGATGCAATTGCAAGAGATGAACATTTTATTTTTCATAGTTTACTATCTCCTTCAATCAACATAGGGCTTATCACACCAAAAGAAATTGTAGACACCGCTTTGGCATTTGCCGAAAAACACAATGTACCCATAAATGCGACAGAAGGTTTTATCCGGCAAATCATAGGCTGGAGAGAATTCATGCGTGCCACCTACTTGTTAAATGGCGGTTATCAAAGGACAAGAAATTACTGGGGATTTAACCGAAAAATTCCAAACTCCTTTTATACAGGCACCACAGGAATTGAGCCAATAGATCAAACAATAAAAAAAGTATTGCAAACGGGCTATGCACACCACATTGAACGCTTAATGATTTTGGGTAATTTTTTCCTGCTTTGCGAGTTTGACCCTGATGAAGTGTACCGATGGTTCATGGAACTATTCATTGATGCATACGACTGGGTAATGGTACCCAATGTTTACAGCATGACTCAATTTGCTGATGGCGGAACGCTTACAACAAAACCATATATCAGTGGCAGCAATTACCTCTTTAAAATGAGCGACTATAAAAAAGAGAAAGAGGTGAACCACAACACATGGCATTACATATGGGATAGTCTATTTTGGCATTTTATGGACAAACAAAGAAGCTTTTTCTTAAGCAATCCCAGACTAGGCATGCTGGTACATACATTTGATAAAATGCCAGATCAAAAACAAAAAGACCATATTGAATGTGCGAAAGCATTTCTTAAAAAACTGGATACTGAACTGGAAACTGTAACTTAGCCTATCGAAATAAATCCTTAAAATGAAAATCAGTTCCATAGCACTATACCGACTAACCATTCCGATGGAACCCTTTGTTATTGCGACAGAAACCTGTTATGCAGCAGAAAACATCTACCTCCAAATGCATACAGATGAGGGCATAACCGGCATAGGTGAATGTAGTCCATTTCCCATGCTTGTAGGAGAAACGCAAGACACCTGTTTCTATGTAGGAAAAGATTTGGCCAAGCTGTTAATTGGAAAAAATCCACTGCAAATAGAAGACCGTCTTCGTGAATTAGATGCCTACATCGCTTTCAATAAAACGATTAAAAGTGCTTTTGATATGGCCATGCATGATATAGCAGCCAAAAAAGCAGGACTACCGCTATATGCCTTTTTAGGAGGTAAGAAAAAGGTTATACAAACTGATCTTACAATTGGGATTAGCACACCAGATGATATGGCCAAAACAGCAATTCAGTTTGTTGAACAAGGTGTAAAAGTAATCAAAGTAAAACTTGGCAAAAATGGTGAAGAAGACATTACCAGAATACAAAAAATAAGAGCCGCCGTTGGTCCAACTATACAACTGAGAGCTGATGCTAACCAAGGATGGGACTTCAATACAGCAATAAACACACTGAATGCAATAGCCAAATATGATGTTCAATTTTGCGAACAGCCCATGCACAAAAGATATGACCATCTCTTACCAGAATTAAAATCGAGGGTTAGTGTTCCTATCATGGCAGATGAAAGTGTATTTGATCATTATGATGCAGAACGTTTAATCAACAACAACAGTTGTGATTATATTAATATAAAACTGGCAAAATCAGGTGGCATACTTGAAGCTCAAAAAATTGCTGATACTGCTGCCAAATATAACATGCCTTGCATGTTAGGCGGAATGGTTGAAAGTCGACTAGCCCTTACAGCTAAAGTACATTTGGCAATGTCGCACAACAACCTACATTTTTATGACCTAGACACTTGCCTACTTGGACATCTTACAGATCCAGTACTCAACGGGGCCAGATACAACAATTACTATTTAGAATTAGATGATGTGCCTGGTATTGGAGCTGATATAGATCCTGCATTTATTGCCAATGCTGAAAAAATTGTGATTTAAACTTCTTTTATGATACAGAAAAAATCTTCAGATTCGAAAGTGAATATGTCGGAGTTGGTTTTACCCAACGATACCAATTTCTATGGCAACTTAATGGGAGGCCGACTCATGTACTGGATGGATATTGCAGGCGCCATTGCGGCAGGAAAACATTGTAATGTTACTTGCGTAACTGTTTCTGTGGACAATATCTCTTTTGATGCAGCAATTAAACTTGGACATGTAGTACATATTGAAGCCCAGGTTTCAAGAGCCTTTAAAACTTCAATGGAAATTCACATCAAAGTTTGGGGCGAAGACTTAACACAACAATACAAATACAAAAGCAACGAAGCATACCTCACATTTGTAGCAATCGACTCAAATGGTAAACCAAGACCTGTTCCTGAGGTGATTCCTGATAACGAAGAAGAAAAGAGAATTTATGATGGTGCATTGAGAAGAAGACAACTTCGTTTAATTCTCGCCAAGAAAATGAAGCCAGAAGAAGCTACAGAATTGAAAGCGTTATTTATACATGATTAAGTTTAAGCAGGACTAACCTCATGATGGTGCTTGCCTCTCATCATGAATTTTTTACTTTGCTCGATAGCATCCATAATCTGATCTAGAATTTCATCAATGCTCAGTGCTGGATCAAACTGCATGGGTTCTTTAAATTGAACGGATAACACTGTACCCTTTTTCTTGAATCTTAAACCCTTTCGATTAAATGCTCGCCAGAAGCCGTTGATTACAACAGGAACCACTACAGGGTTCATTTCCTTTACTATATGAGCAGTCCCTTTTCTACCTGGCGCAAAAGGTTTAGTTGTTCCTTGAGGGAAGGTAATGACCCATCGCTTTTTTAGCGCTTCATATATTTTAGTATAGTCATTAGCATCAACATCTCTTTTTATATCCTTACCCCCCGCTCTCCAAGTCCTTTTGATGGTTATGGCACCAGCAAGTGTAAACAATTTTGTGAGCAGGTTATCTTTCATGGTTTCCTCTGCAGCAACAAAATTCACATTAACAAAAGGGTTCAACAAATAATAAGGAAGCCCAAGCTTGTTATTTTTTCTCCATTTAAATGCACAAAAAATATGGAGAAAAGCCATGACATCAGCAAAATAGGTCTGATGGTTGCTGACGAACAATACATTTTGTTTAGGCAATTGTTTTAAATACTCAGTGCCAGTTATTTTGATTTTGTTCACGATGGCTAGTCCCGGATAAGTTAACAAACCCACTACTGCATAAAACAGTTTTCTAACCAGCTTCACTTTCTTTAAATGATCCACCAACATGCTGTCAAGTTAAGGATAAAATCAATTCAGCATACATTTTGATTGATATGATGTATTATTGAGTAAATTTTGATTATGCTTACCACGACTGCCATTTTTGATATGGATGGATTGTTAATTGACTCTGAACCATTGTGGTATGAAGCAGCCTTAGAGAGTTTAGCTAAATTCAAGATCCACATTAACCACCAAGAATACTACTCTTCTACAGGATTAAGGACCAAAGAGTTTCTAGAATATTGGTTGGGGAAATTCAATGTTGATCTTTCTCACATAGCGGAAACGGAATTAGACATTACCAAAAGAGTAATCAATAAAGTTTTTGAAAAAGGAGAAATGATGCCTGGTGTAAAAAGCGCAATTCAACTTGCTCAACAACATCAACTAAAAATTGGATTAGCCAGCTCTTCACCTTTGTCTTTAATAAATGCAGTATTAGAAAAAACACAACTTGCAGATATGTTTACTGTTACATGTTCTGCTGAACACCTTCCCTATGGCAAACCACATCCACAAGTATTTATTGATTGCGCTAATGCTTTGGAGAGTAAACCTATTGAATGTATTTGTTTTGAAGATTCTTTCAATGGACTGTTAGCTGCAAAAGCAGCAAGAATGAAATGCATAGTCGTTCCACATCCTGAGCAATTGCACGCAGAGAAATGGAATATTGCAGAACTAAAGCTATCAAGCTTAAACGACCTGCAGACTGAAAACTTTAGTGCACTGTTGTAGCATAAAAAAAGCCCCAATAAAAATTGGGGCTTTGTATTTTATGAAAGAGGTGATTACTCTCCGCCTTCCATTTTCTTTTTAAGTTCAGCAAGTACGCCAAGATCTCCAAGTGTTGATTTCTCAACCTTGTTTTGAATGTCCTTCACAGCCTTTTTAGTTTTAGCTGCGTCAGCTTTCTTCTCTTTAACTACTGCTTCTTTTTCTTCAGCAATCACTTGCTCCCAGATACGTGCATGACTCAACACGATTCTCTTTTCGTTACGATCAAATTCAATCACAACAAATTGAGCAGTTTCATCAGCGCCAACTGTTTTACCATCTTCTTTTGCAAGATGACGAGCAGGTGCGAAACCTTCAAGACCGTAAGGCAACTGTACTACAGCACCTTTATCGTCTTTCTTAATCACAGTTCCCTCATGTGTAGAACCGATTGCGAAAGTTTCTTGAAGTGCATTCCAAGGATCTTCTTCTAACTGCTTGTGTCCAAGCTGTAGCTTTCTGTTTTCCTTGTCGATGTTCAAAATCATCACATCAATCTGGCTACCAGACTTAGTGAACTCAGAAGGATGGTTGAAACGCTTCAACCAGCTAAGATCACTGATGTGGATCATACCACCGATACCAGGCTGTAATTCAACAAATACGCCATATGGAGTAATGTTCTTCACAAGACCCAAGTGACGGCTGCCAACTGGGAATTTGTCTTCAATTTCACTCCATGGATCTGAAGAAAGTTGCTTGATAGAAAGACTCATCTTTCTGCTATCCTTGTCTAAAGTAACAACCTTAGCTTCGTATTCATCACCTAACTTGAAGAACTCTTTTGCATTAACAGGAGTATTAGCCCATGTAATTTCACTTACGTGAACTAGACCTTCAACACCAGGAGTAATTTCCAAGAAAGCTCCGTAATCTTCAATATTTACAACCTTACCTTTTACGTTTGCACCTTCAACGATGTCAGTTGAAAGAGTATCCCAAGGATGAGCAGTCAACTGCTTCAAACCTAGGCTGATTCTTCTCTTCTCATCATCGAAATCAAGTACAACCACATTCAACTTTTGGTCGAGTTTCAACACCTCTGCAGGGTGGTTGATTCTTCCCCAACTGATATCTGTGATATAAAGCAAACCATCTACGCCACCAAGATCAAGGAATGCTCCAAAATCAGTGATGTTTTTGATGGTACCTTCAAGCACCTGACCTTTCTCCAATTTACCCATGATTTCAGCACGCTGCGCTTCAATGTCGCTTTCAATAAGCGCTTTGTGAGACACAACCGCGTTCTTGATCATTTCATTGATCTTAACAACTTTGAACTCCATGGTCTTACCAACAAACTGATCGTAATCAGTTACAGGCTTAACGTCAATTTGTGAACCTGGCAAGAAAGTCTCCATACCAAGAATGTCCACAATAAGACCACCTTTTGTTTTGCTGGTAACATAACCAGTAACCACTTCACCAGTCTTGTGCATTTCAACGATACGCTCCCATGCACGTGTGATACGCGCCTGCTTGCGGCTCAAATGCAAATGACCTTCCCTGTCTTCTTTCTCCACAACCATTACTTCCACAACATCACCAGTTTTCAAACCTTGAAGATCTCTGAATTCGTTCAACGAAACAAGACCATCACTTTTGAAACCAATGTTAATCACTACGTCGGTTTTGGTAAGGCCTACTACAGTACCATGTACCATTTCACCGTCGGTGATTTGTTTGAATGTGCCTTCATAAGCGGCATCAAATTGCTTCTGCTCCTCGCTGTTGTAGCGGGATACATTACGTTTGTCTACGCTCCAATCGAAATCATCGTGTGCGCTGACTGCTGGGCTGTTTAGTGTTTTGTTTTCTTCCACTATTATTGTCCTCCTTTTGTTTGTATTTCAAGCTGTTTTGTCAGCCTGATTTGGGGACGGCAAAGGTAGCGCAAATACTGATTCCTTGCCAGAAAAAAGGGGGATTTTTGGCTTAAAAACCAGGCAAAAACCTTGATTTTAGCTCGAAAAAGACCAAAGGGTCCCTAAACGGCCATTTTTTTAAGGGCTGAAGCGAGTTTATCGAGGTCTTTTAAGGAGGTATACACGTTGGGTGTAACCCTAACCCCATGAATATTTTCCCAATTGATTGCTACCGTATGGATCTTGTGCTTATTAAACAACTCACCTGATATTTCTTCGGGCTTCTTGCCTTCAATGGCAACACTTGCAATGGCACAAGCAAGAGAAGGCGACTTAGGTTGATTAAAACTGACTTTTGGTAAGTGCTTGATTTGATCTACCCAATAGTCTTTTAAAAACCTCAAACGTTCTTCTTTGCGTTTGTTTCCCATCACATCATGAAAATCAACTGCTGCTCCTATAGCCATCTCTGATGCAAATGATCTTGTTCCCAATGATTCAAATTTTCGAATGTCTGTTCCGTCTGGTTCATTGTTAGAAAGCAATGCCCACACATTTTTAATTTTATCTTTCTTGATATACAACAACCCACTTCCAAAAGGAGCACTCAACCATTTGTGTAAAGACGCAGCATAATAATCACATCCTAAATCAGGAATTTTAAAATCAAAATGTGCTAAGGTATGAGCCCCATCAGCAATCACTTCAATTCCTCTAGCATGTGCTGCATCTGCAATTTTTCTAACCGGCATAATCTGACCAGTCCAGTTGATCAGATGTGTAACCATCACAACTTTAGTCTTGGCAGTAAATGCTTTGGTATAAAATGCTGCAATTTCATCTTCATTCTCCATCGGCAATGGAAGATCTAACCAAACCAACTTGATACCATCTCTTTTTTCACGCTGCTTCCATGCATTGATCATGTTAGGATAATCTTGCTTGGTCAACACCACCTCATCACCTGCTTTTAAATTCAATCCAAAAATCACAGTATTCAAACCCTCTGTGGAATTTCTGTTTATTGCAACTTCTTCTTTATCACAACCACATAGCAAAGCAAGCTTTTCCCTCAAAGGTTCTCTACCTTGATCAAGTATTTGCCACATGTAATAAGATGGCGCTTCATTTGCATATTGGTAATAACGAATATGCGCATCTTGCACTACTTTGGGTTGTGGTGCAACACCTCCATTGTTAAGGTTGATGATATTCGGGCTCACCGTATACGCTTCACGAATCCATGCCCAAAAATCTTCATCATTCATTTGAGCTGGTGAAGCATCCACAGCTTTTTTAATTTCTTCGGCTGATTTTCCAAACGCAGGATTGGCTGCATACAAAAAAGGCAATGTGGTTGCAGCACCTGAAAAAAGACGAATAAAATTTCTGCGGGTATTGTTAGACATGTTGCAAGCGTTGGTTGTACTCCTAAGTTATGGAATTCGCAACAATCCACCCACTGGTCCATGCATGCTGAAAATTATACCCCCCTGTTATACCATCCACATCCATCACTTCACCAGCGAAGTAGAGGCCTTTGATTTTTTTACTTTCCATCGTATTGGCATCAATTTCTTGTAGGGAAATACCACCTGCTGTCACAAACTCCTCTTTAAAGGTTGTCTTGCCTTTCGCTTGATAAAGATCATTGCAAAGTGTTTTAGAAAGCGCAACCAATTGCACATGTGTTAATTCACCCCAATGCGTTGCTGCATCAATACCAGACCTCTGTAAGAGATAAACCCATAAACGTGATACTATACCGGACAATGGCTTAGAACTGACCAAACCTTTTGTAAACTGTTTAGCTGATTTCAAATAATCCAAGGCTGCACTTTCATGGTACTCAGGGAACCAATTGACAACAACATCAAATGTATATTCAAGCTCATGCAATTCACGGGCACAACGAGAAGATAATTTTAAAACAGCTGGGCCACTTAAACCCCAATGGGTAATCAAGACCGGACCTTCTTCAGCGGCTTTCAATACAGGTATTTTCACTACTGCATGCTTAACTGCGATGCCCATCAATTCATGAAGACGTTTATCCGGAATATTAAAAGTAAACAGAGAAGGAACCGGTGTTGAAACTGTATGCCCTAATGCAGTCAGCCAATCGAATCCCGACAACTTTGGATACCCCCCTGTTGCTACAACAACAACATCAGCCGTCAGTTTTTCTTCCCCGCCATTTTCCTTTTTGATGTTCAACTCAAACTGCGTGTTGTTGTGATGAATTACAGCAACATCTGTATTTGTTTTAATAGTTACATTGTATTGTTCTGCCTCACGAAGCAAGCAATCGATAACTGTTTGTGAACTATTGGTTACCGGGAACAAACGACCATCTTCTTCTACTTTTAACTTCACCCCTCTTTCTTCGAACCATTGTACTGTGTCGTTGGGTGAAAAATGATGCAATGTTTTCTTCAATAAACGTATACCTCTTGGATACGCATGTAACATGTCTGCAACCTCATCTGATTGATGTGTAACATTGCATCTGCCTCCACCACTCACTTTTACTTTTGAAAGCAATTTTGAAGACTTCTCCAACAGCATTACCTCAAGATGTGGATGCAATCTTGCCGCATTCACTGCGCAAAAAAAACCTGATGCACCTCCACCAATAACAATTAGTTTTTTACGCATCATTTTCCAAGCAACATGATTGATGCAAAAATTTCTAACCCATCCCAAAGGTTTTGAATTCGGATATTTTCATTTTCAGCATGCTGATTATTATCGTAATTAGCAATTGGAATGGTAACGGGCTGGGCTTTCATTTTTTGTTCAAAGATGAACAAGGGTAAACTTCCTCCTAACGTTGGCATTTGAATGGGAAACTCTGGTAGTGCAGCAGCAACTGCTTTTACAACACGCTGGGCCATTGCATTGTCCAACGGAGTCTTTTGAGCATTATACCCATCAGAACGTTTCACCATACAAATTTTATCATGGTCAGCACGCTCTTGATCAGTTGGTTCCTTGTCGGTTACATAAAAGCCAACCGACTTAATATGGTCAATTACTTTTTGTTGTTGTCTTTCCCAATCATTACCTGCCACTAATCTTAAATCAATTGAGGCAATAGCTTTTGTGGGAATAACATTAGCAGATTGCTTACCAACACCAGCACTTTGAATACCATTGATATTGAGTGAAGGAAGATTAAGCGTTTCATTCAAAGGTGATGCTCTTTCTGGTTTGCGGATTCCTAAATCTTTTTTCAATTGCTCTTCTACCGATGGCACTTTTGCAAGAGCAGCTTTCTCAGCATCACTTAATGGAATAACATCATCATAAAATCCCTTGATGGTTACTTCTCCTTTTTCATTCTTCATACTTGCCAGCAAACGTGCTAATTCCATGGCTGGATTGGGCACCCAGTTACCATAATGCCCAGAGTGTAATGGGCGTTTGGGACCGAAAACAGTTAATTCCAAATGCGTATCTCCTCTTACACCAAAGACTACTTGTTTTTTTCCTGACTGGTGGACAGGACCATCGCATATCACCCAAAGATCTGCTGCTAAAAGTGTTTTATACTGATCAAAAATTTCAGGAAGATGTGTTGAGCCGGCCTCTTCTTCGCCCTCAAAGAAAAACTTAATATTTACAGTGGGACTGATCCCTTTCGCTTTCAATGCAGCATAAGCGTTGATGATGGAAAACACTCCTGCTTTATCATCTGATGTTCCTCTTCCATATATTCTCCAATCACCATCAAATGTTTGTTGAGCACTTGGCCATGCGATGAGATTTGCTCCATTGGCTAAAGAACCAGTGGCCAATTGTGGTCTGAATGGATGTAACCCTGGCAACCATTTGCTAGAATCAACAGGCTGACCATCATAGTGCGCATATAGAATTATTGTCTCTTTTGCACCAGGTGTTTTTACTTCGCCATATACTGCAGGTGGCTTGTCTTTTGTTGTTGGATGCAGTAATTGAATATTTTGAATACCTGCGTCTTTCATGTAAGCCATGATCCAGTTTGCATTCAATCTGATATTATCAATATCAGTTGCGATGTTGGGGATACTCAAAAAACTACGGTAAGCATCAAGCAATACATGTTCATTTTGCTTTCTGTGTTCACGTACTTTGAGAACAGCAGCTGATTGAGCTAAACCGATAGTAGGCAGCAGTAAAAAAAACAGAAATTTTCTCATCGGATAAAGTTAATATTTCCGATGGAAGTAGTTTAGAAAAGATCAGTAATCACTGAATAAAAGCGAATTACTTTTTTCGTTCTTAATAATTTCATCAAAGCTGGAGAGAATATCCACTTTGCCGCGTTTTACGCAAACATCATGTTCGTAGTGCGCTGAAAATTTACCATCTTTTGTACGGACCGTCCATCCGTCGGCATCATAGATTACATCTCTTGTGCCTACATTGGTCATAGGTTCAATAGCCAAAACCATGTTTTCGCGCAACTTAGGACCAGTACCTTTTTTACCATAATTTGGCACCTGCGGATCTTCGTGCAATTGTTTGTCGAGTCCATGACCTACCAGTTCTCTCACCACACCAAAATGGTGTTTTCTTTCTGTAAAATCTTGGATGGCGAATGAAATGTCACCAATGCGGTTTCCAGCTATTGCTTTTTCAACACCCAAATAAAGAGATTCACGGGTCACTTTCATCAACAATTGATGCTCTTCTAAGACTGGCGCAAGCCCGAATGTATATGCGCTATCCCCATGAAACCCATTTTTATAAACGCCGACATCGATAGAAACCAAATCACCTTCTTTCAAAGGTTTATCATTAGGGAATCCATGAACTACAGCATCATTTACGGAGATGCAAGTTGCAAAAGGATAGCCTCGGTAATTTTTAAATGAAGGGACAGCCTGATGATCATGAATAAACTCTTCTGCGCGTTTATCGAGCATCGCCGTAGTGATGCCAGGCTTGAGCATGGTTGCTAACGCTGCAAGCGTGCTACTCACCAGGAGTGCACTTTCACGCATCAGTTCAACTTCCGCGTTGGTCTTGATCCGGATCATCTTAGATAGATGGAGATGTTGCTGTCTGTCTACCTTGAATTCTTCCGCCTGACATTAAACCATCATATTGACGCATCAAAAGATGTGTTTCAATTTGCTGGAGTGTGTCTAGAATTACACCAACCATGATGAGCAATGAAGTACCTCCGAAGAAAGAAGCAAATGATTGCGTTACACCAAATTGTTGTGCAATACCAGGAAGAATACCAATAATAGCAAGGAAGATGGCACCAGGCAATGTAATGCGATCCATTACTTGTCCGATATAATCAGCTGTAGGCTGACCAGGCTTAACCCCTGGGATGAAACCGTTGTTTTGTTTCAAACTATCGGCCATTTGTTTAGGGTTAAAGATCAATGCTGTATAAAGGAAGGTAAAGGCAATAACCATTACCACATAAATGAGCATGTACCAAATATTACTTGGATCATTGAATATCCTAGCAATACCTTTTCCAGATTCAATATTGGTGAAAGAGAACAATGTAGGAAGGAACATGATCGCTTGAGCGAAAATGATTGGCATTACACCAGATGCATTTACTTTAAGTGGCAAGAATTGTCTTGCACCACCTACTGTTCTGTTACCTACTAATTGTTTTGCATAACTGATAGGCACTTTTCTTACACCTTGAACGAGCAAGATAAGTCCCAATATAATTACAATCAAGAATGCGATTTCAATAAGGAACAACAAGAGTCCTCCGCCACCGCGAGTTTGCTTAGCAGCAAATTCACCTAGGAAAGATTGAGGAAGACGAGCAAGGATACCCACCATGATGATGATTGAAGTACCATTACCCAAACCTTTATCTTGAATTTTTTCACCCAACCACATTACAAACAAAGTACCTGCAGTCAACACGATCACTGTAGACAACCAGAAGTATGGTTGATACGCTTCAATCAACGCATCTCTGCTTACATTTTTAAGGTAAGCTACGTATGCAGCTGCCTGGAAAATTGTAACGATAGCAGTGAGGTATCTTGTCCATTGGTTGATTTTCTTTCTACCGCTATCTCCTTCTTTTTGGATCTTTTGCATTTGTGGAACCAAGATGGTCATCAACTGCATGAAGATAGAAGCAGAGATATAAGGCATGATACCTAATGCGAAAATAGATGCATTTGAGAATGATCCACCTGCAAACGTATCAAACAAACCTAGCAAACCAGACTTTGCACTTTGCAAATCAAGTTTGTTAGGATCAATTCCTGGTAATGCTACATGCGCACCGAAACGGTATACGAGGATAAGCAAAAGGGTGATAGAAATCTTTGACTTCAGATCCTCAATACTCCAGATATTCTTAAGTGTTTGAATGAATTTCTTCACTGGAAACTTTTTTGTCCTTTATTCTTAACTGTTGACAGTTAAATATCGGAAATTATTTGATGATTTCAACAGATCCGCCAGCTGCTTCAACAATTGACTTTGCTTTGTCGCTGATGGCATTAACTTTAAAGTTAACCTTAGAGGTGATTGCACCATTACCAAGGATTTTAACTTTATCAGTACGGCTTACCAAGCCATTGATGTACAAATTCTCCATGCTGAAATCAGATAGACCGTATTTCTCAACAAGTGATTCAACTTGACCGAGGTTGAATACTTTGTATTCTACTCTTCCTGCGTTTTTGAATCCAACTTTAGGGATACGTCTTTGAATTGGCATCTGACCACCTTCATGGCCACGCTTGGACTTATAACCTGCACGGCTTTGTCCACCTTTATTACCTTTTGTAGAAGTTCCACCATGTCCGGAAGCTTCACCACGACCAATTCTTTTTTCTTTCTTAGTTGCGCCTTTTGCGGGCCTTAAAGTGTGTAGTTTCATCTTTTGTTTTTTTACTCAACGCAGTCCCCTAAGACCACTCGTATATAAATTAATAGTTGGAATAAGACATGTAGGGAGATGCCTTAGATTTCTTCCACTTTTACCAAGTGTTGAACTTTCTTGACCATACCCAAGATTTGAGCAGTAGCTTCTACTTCAACTGAAGCATTTACTTTACGCAAACCAAGTGCTTCCATCGTACGCTTTTGGCGCTCTGGACGATCAATTACACTTTTTACTTTTGTGATTCTTACCTTTTTCATATTGAAACCCACTGGGGATTTTTTTTATTAATGATGTTTACCTGATTCAGTGATTAGCCATTGAAGACTTTCTTCAAACCGAGTGTTCTGGTTTTTGACACCTGAATCGGCTCACGAAGCAAGGCAAGTGCTTTGAAAGTAGCTTTTACCACGTTGTGCGGATTAGCAGAACCCAAAGATTTTGCCAATACGTCTGTGATACCAACACTTTCAAGAACAGCACGCATGCTACCACCTGCGATCACACCAGTACCATGAGCAGCTGGCTTGATCAACACTTTAGAAGCACCTTCTTTAGCATATTGGTCATGAGGGATAGTACCTTTCATAACTGGAACCTTAATTAGGTTCTTTTTAGCATCTTCTATTCCTTTGGTAATAGCCTCTTGAACTTCCTTAGCCTTACCAAGACCGTGTCCAACAACACCCTGTTCGTTACCAACAACTACCAATGCTGAGAAACTGAATGCTCTACCACCCTTTGTTGTTTTAACAACACGATTGATAGCCACAACTTTCTCTTTCAACTCAAGGTCTCCGGCTTTGACTTTGGTGTAATTTACTTTTGACATCTATTGTAATATTAATTTGAATGAAATAGATTAGAACTTAAGACCTCCCTCACGAGCACCTTCTGCAACAGCTTTGATTCTTCCGTGGTAAAGGAAACCACCACGATCAAAAACACAAGAAGATAAGCCAAGTGCAATTGCTTTTTTAGCAATAGCTTCACCTACCATCTTAGACTTTTCAGTCTTTGTTCCTTTTTGAGCAGCGATATCTTTATCACGTGATGAAGCTGCAGCAAGAGTATTGCCATTAACATCATCGATCAATTGTGCATAGATATCGGTATTACTTCTGAATACGCTCAATCTTGGTAATTGCGCAGTACCTGATACTTTCTTGCGAATAGTATACTTGATTCTTTGTCTTCTTAATGCTTTTACGTTCATTGCTTATGGTTTATCCTGATGCTGCCAGGAGTTATTTAATGTTATTTACCAGCTGCTTTACCTGCCTTACGACGGATGTATTCACCCTTGTACTTCACACCCTTTCCTTTGTATGGTTCAGGCTTTCTCAAGCTTCTGATTTTTGCTGCAACCTGACCAAGCAATTGCTTGTCGCTTCCCTCAAGGAAAATTCTTGGGTTATCACCTTTTTCCTGAGTGGTGGTTACTTTCAATTCTTTAGGTACCTCAAAAACGATATTGTGAGAATAACCTAGAGAAAGATCTAAGAGATTACCTTGGTTAGCAGCCTTATAACCCACACCCACCAACTCTAACTCTTTCTTGAAACCAGTGGTAACACCAACTACAAGGTTGTTTACCAAGGCTCTTGAAAGACCATGCAATGCACGGTGTCTGATTTGATCTGTTGGACGCTTAAGTTCAACAGTGCTACCATTGATTTCTACAGTGATATCACGATCGATAGCCTGCTTCAATTCTCCTTTAGGGCCCTTTACAGTTACCACGTTATCCGATCCTACTGTGAGGGTTACACCTGCTGGAAGTTCAATTAATTTCTTACCTATACGAGACATAGTATTTGTTTTTAATTCCTGTCGTTTACTTTTGGATGGTTTCAGTTCCGTATAGAAAACTTAGTGCGCAATCCAAAACCTTCCGACGGGAAGATTGATTTTAATAAATATAGCAAAGGACTTCACCACCTACATTCTGGGCTTTCGCGTCTTTATCAGTCATCACACCCTTTGAAGTAGAAAGGATTGCAACACCAAGACCATTTTTCACTCTCTTGAATTCAAGTGGCTTGGCATATTGTCTCAAACCTGGACGTGATACACGCTCCATGGTTTTGATTGCTGGTTCCTTTGTTGTAGGATCATACTTCAAAGCGATTTTGATTACGCCTTGCTTGCTATCATCTTCGAATTTGTATTTCAAGATATAACCTTGGTTATACAAAATCTCAGTGATTCTCTTCTTCAAGTTAGAAGCTGGAATCTCTACAATTCTGTGTCCTGCCATCTGTGCATTTCTGACCCTTGTCAGAAAGTCTGCGATTGGATCTGTTGTCATATTATTTTCCTCTTTAGTTCCGTTTAATCGGAATTATTTAGGTTTAAGTTTATTGTTTTCTAATTCGTTCCGTTTACCAGCTCGCTTTTTTCACGCCTGGGATTTTACCTGCAAGCGCCATTTCGCGGAAGGTTACCCTTGAAAGTCCGAAGAACCTCATGTAACCCTTAGGACGACCTGTGAGTTGACATCTGTTCTTTAAACGAACACTTGAAGAGTTTTTTGGAAGTTGGTCAAGCGCTTGCCACTCACCTGCAGCCTTTAGAGCAGCACGTTTTTCAGCAAACTTCTCCACCATTTTTTCTCTTTTCCTTTGTCTGGCTTTTACCGATTCTTTTGCCATAATCTTCTATAGTTGTGTTGATCGGGATGGTTACCCGTTATCGTTTTGAATTAATCCTTTTTCATGTTTTTGAATGGCATACCAAGCTCCTTCAACAATTCGTAAGCCTCTTCGTTGTTTTTTGCAGTGGTTACGAAAGTGATATCCATACCAGTAATCTTGGTTACTTTATCGATATCAATCTCAGGGAAAATGATTTGCTCAGTAACGCCAAGTGTATAGTTACCACGACCATCAAAAGCTTTCTCACTAACTCCTTTAAAGTCACGCACACGTGGAAGAGAAGCTGCAATCAATCTGTCGAGGAATTCGAACATTTTTACACCGCGTAAAGTAACGCGAGCACCAATTGGCATGTTCTTTCTCAACTTAAAGTTGGAGATGTCTTTCTTTGAACGTGTTGGAACAGCTTTTTGTCCTGTAATCATTGTCAATTCATCGATCGCGATATCGATCAACTTCTTGTCAGATACTGCACCATTCACACCTCTGTTAAGGCAGATCTTGGTCAATTTTGGTACCTGCATTACAGAACTGTAAGCAAATTTCTTCATCAAAGCAGGAACCACATCCTTGTGGTATTTTGCTTGTAATCTGGGTGTATAAGTAGATGTGCTCATTATTTGATAACCTCCCCTGACTTTTTAGATATTCTAACTAGTTTACCGTTTTCTCTTGTTCTTTTTGTTTTGGTTGCTACTTCTTTCTTAGCATCCCAAAGCATCACATTACTGATGTGTATAGCCGCTTCCTTTTTAACCAATCCACCTTGCGTATTTTGCGCAGATGGTTTGGTGTGACGTGTTACAATGTTTACACCTTCAACAAGCACTCTTGATTTTTCTGGAATTACTTCCAAAACTTTACGAGGCTTTTTAAGGTCTTTGTCGTCACCAGCAATTACCACTACGGTATCGCCTTTTTTAATATTGAATTTGGCCTTGAATCTATTGCTCATCTTCTTTATTTTATACGTTGTTCACGCAGTTATTGACTATTAAAGCACTTCCGGTGCAAGTGAGATAATCTTCATGTATCCCTTGTCCCTCAACTCACGGGCAACTGGGCCGAAGATACGTGTACCTCTTGGCTCGTCTGATGCGTTGAGTATCACCACTGCATTGTCATCGAAACGGATGTAAGAACCATCCTTACGACGAAGCTTGTTCTTGGTGCGAACGATAACCGCTTTGGCAACAGTACCTTTTTTGATACCACCTGCAGGAATTGCATCTTTAACGGTAACAACAATCTTGTCACCAATCTTGGCATAATCCTGGCCACTGTTTCCCAATACACGGATACAAAGCACTTCTTTGGCACCGCTGTTATCTGCTACATTCAATCTGGATTCTTGCTGAATCATTGTTTTATATTTTATCCGGCTACTGCCGTGTGGTTAACGATGTGTCTTTTGACGTTCGTGAATACCTTATTTTGCTTTTTCGATAATCTCAACCAATCTCCAACGCTTTGTCTTACTCAAAGGTCTTGTCTCCATGATTCTTACAACATCACCAGGCTTTGCCTCATTCTTCTCATCATGCGCATGGAACTTAGTCGTCTTTTTAACGAACTTTCCATAAATAGGGTGTTTTACCTTTCTCTCAACTGCAACTGTGATGGTCTTTTCCATTTTGTCGCTGCTGACTACCCCTGTTTTGGTTTTGCGAATTTTTCTATCAAGCATTTTTTCTATTTTTTATTCCGACTACTCGGAATTGATTTACATGATTGGTTGATTAAGCCAAGGTTCTTTTTTTCAATTCAGTTTTAAGTCTTGAAATATCTCTTCTCAGCGCTCTGATGCTCATAGGATTTTCAAGTGGAGTGATTGCGTGAGCAAACTGCATTTTCTTCAAACGCGTTTCATCTTCACCGATCTTAGCCTTGATATCAGCATCACTAAGTGAAGCGAGGCTTTTTAAAAAATCAATCTTTTTTGACATGTTACAGTAGTTTAACTTTCTTTATTCCTTATGCTACAAGATCTCTACGGATCACAAATTTGGTTTTAATCGGAAGCTTGGCAGCAGCGAGATGCATCGCATCTTTTGCTACTTGTTCTGAAACGCCTTCCACTTCAAACAAAATCCTTCCTGGTTCAACAACAGCTGCCCAGAATTCAGGATTACCTTTACCCTTACCCATCCTCACTTCTTGTGGCTTGCGGGTTACTGGCTTATCAGGGAAAATTCTGATCCATACATTACCTTCCCTTTTCATAGCACGGGTCATTGCCTGACGTGCTGCTTCGATTTGTCTATTGGTCATCCAAACAGGTTCCATTGCTTTTAGTCCGTATGAACCAAATGCCAATGTGGTTCCTCTCTTCGCTACCTCTCTGATCCTTCCTTTCTGAGCCTTCCTGTGTTTCGTTCTTTTTGGTTGTAACATCTTGAAGTATGTTTATAAATACACTTAATGATTTAATTATCCTCTGCGATCTCTTGGTCCGCGTCTGTCATCACGACCACCACCTCTTCTGTCGTCACGTCCACCACCACGAGAATCTCTTCTCTCAGTAGTTTCTGCTTTACCACCTACAAAATTTGGATTAAGATCACGCTTAGCAAGAACCTCACCTTTACAAATCCATACTTTGATACCAATCTTACCATATACAGTCTGTGCAAACACAGATGCATAATCGATATCCATTCTGAAAGTATGCAAAGGAACACGTCCTTGTTTGATTTCTTCTGAACGTGCAATCTCAGCACCACCGATTCTTCCGCTTACCTTGATCTTGATACCTTCAGCACCAAGACGAAGTGTAGAAGCAATGGCCATCTTAATAGCACGCTTGTAGTTGATACGGTTTTCAATTTGCTTGGCAATTGTTTCACCAACAATGTTCGCATCCAACTCAGGACGACGAATCTCAAGAATGTTGATTTGAACATCTTCCTTGCCAGTAAGCTTCTTCAACTCTTCCTTGATTCTATCAACCTCTCCACCACCTTTACCAATGATGATACCTGGCTTAGATGTATGAATAGTTACAATCAATTTATTTAAAGTACGCTCGATCACTATCTTGGCGATACCACCCTTATTGATACGGGCATTGAGGTAATTACGGATTTTGTTATCCTCGATGAGCTTGGTAGCATAATCTTTTTTGTTACCATACCAGTTACTCTCCCATCCGCGGATGATACCTAACCTATTGCCAATTGGATTCGTTTTTTGACCCATTATGATTCAGTTTGAATGTTCTTAATTTTTTGCATCAACAATTACAGTGACATGGTTGCTACGCTTGCGCATACGGTAAGCACGACCCTGTGGCGCAGGAAGCATACGCTTGATGCTGCGTGCACCGTCTACAAAGATGGTCTTCACCACAAGTGCTTCTACATTTCCACCTTCGTTCTTCTGCTTCCAGTTGCTTACTGCTGATAAAACCAGCTTACGCAATGGAGTTGCACTGTGCTGAGGATGGTGCTCCAAAATAGCCACGGCTTGTTCAACTTTCATCCCACGGATATGATCCGCCAAAAGACGCATCTTACGAGGTGAGGTTGGGTAATTTCTCAATTTTGCTACTGCTTCCATAATTTATTTTTTCCGCCCGGATAGCCTCCGGAACCTGTTTATACTTTCTTGCTTGAGTGTCCTTTGAAGTTTCTTGTAGGTGCAAATTCACCGAGCTTGTGGCCCACCATGAATTCAGTTACGTACACAGGGATAAACTTGTTACCATTGTGAACAGCAAATGTGTGACCTACGAAGTCAGGTGTAATGGTACTTCTGCGGCTCCATGTTTTCACAACAGCCCTCTTTGATTTACCATCATTCATCGCTTCAACCTTCTTCTCTAATTTGGCCGCTACATACGGACCTTTTCTAATTGAACGAGCCATAATATTGTTTTCGTGTTATGTGTTCTTTTCTTAATTATTATTTAGCCAACTTGCTTCCGTTCTTACGCTGGATAATCAACTTATCACTGCCTTTTCCAAGCGTTCTTGTCTTTTCACCTTTAGCGTATTTACCAGTACGGCTACGTGGATGACCTCCTGAAGATCTACCTTCACCACCACCCATTGGGTGATCAACTGGGTTCATGGCAACACCCCTGTTACGAGGACGAATACCTTTCCAACGGTTTCTACCCGCTTTACCCATGCTCTCAAGACTGTGATCTGAGTTAGAAAGTACACCAACTGTTGCGAAACAATTGATCAATACCTTTCTCAATTCACCTGAAGGCATTTTCAATACTGCATATTTCTCTTCCTTGTTGGTCAACTGCGCTGAAGCACCTGCACTACGTGCAATCTTACCACCCTGACCAGGCTGCATTTCAATGTTGTGAACGTTGGTACCCAAAGGCATGTTCTTCATCATCAAAGCATTACCAACCTCTGGAGCAACTGCAACTCCACTTACAACAGTCATTCCTACTTCCAAACCTTGTGGAGCAAGGATGTATCTTTTCTCACCATCAGCATAATTCAACAATGCGATGAATGCTGTTCTATTTGGATCATACTCAATAGAAGCCACTTTCGCAGGAATCTCATGCTTGTTGCGCTTGAAATCAATAACACGGTACATTTTTTTGTTACCGCCACCGATATAACGCATTGCACGACGACCTTGCGCATTTCTACCGCCAGTCTTCTTTACTGTCTCCAACAAAGACTTTTCTGGAGTGTTTGTAGTAACCTCCGCATAGGCGTTACCGATTCTCCATCTTGTACCGGCTGTAATAGGTTTGTATTTCTTTAATGCCATGATTTTATTTTTTTAGCCTAGGGCTTTTTCAATTAAATATTTGCGTACAAATCAATTGTGTCACCTTCACCAACAGTAACAAAAGCTTTCTTGTAAGATGGCTTTCTACCGCTGATTACACCAGCTTTGGTCATACGGCTTTTGCTCTTTGCTGGAGCAACTGCTGTTCTAACATCTTCAACTGTAACACCGTAAAAATCTTCAACCGCTTTCTTGATCTCCAATTTGTTGGCCATACGGGCAACCTTGAAAGAATAAACGCGGCGCTTCTCTGAAAGCTGATTTGCCTTTTCCGAAAGAATGGGCTTTACCAATACATCAGCAAGTTTCATATTTCGTGTTTAATTAATTTAATAATAGTTTATGCTTCAGCTCCTTCTTCCATTTCTGAAAACAACTTTGCAGCTGACTCAGATAAAACAAGCACATCTGCATTCATCACATCATAAGTATTGATGTCTGAAAGAACAGAAGTCAATACAGAAGGAATATTTCTAGCACTAACAAATACATTTTCATTCAACTCAGGCATCACATACAAAGCCTTCTTGTCAAGAACATTTAAGCTCTTCAACATACCTGCGAAAGTTGCAGTCTTTGGAGCCTCTAATTGAAGATCTTCAACTACTACAATTGCATTTGCTTTGTTCTTGTGGCTCAATGCGCTGATTTTAGCCAAATCCTTCACACGACGATTCAATTTAATGTCGTAAGCGTGAGGCTTTGGACCAAAAATGGTACCACCACCCTTATACAATGGGTTACGGAGGTTACCCTTACGAGCACCACCGGTACCTTTTTGGCGATGTAACTTTCTGCTTGCACCTTGTACTTCAGCACGTGTCTTTACTTTGTGTGTACCCTGACGCTGAGCAGCCAAAAACTGCTTCACGGCAAGATAGATCACGTGGTTGTTTGGTTCTGCACCAAATATTTCGTCAGGCAACTCAACCGACCTGCCTGTCTTACTTCCTGTTAATGATAATACGTCTACTTGCATGATCTATGCGTTAATTATTTCTGAATGTAAACAATGGAACCGTTGTGACCCGGAACACAACCACTGATCAAAATGTAATTCTTCTCAGCAAAAATCTTTACCACTTTGAGTCCTTTTACTTTCACACGATCACCACCCATACGGCCGGCCATACGCATGCCCTTGAAAACTCTTGATGCATCGGATGAGTTACCGATAGAACCTGGTGCACGCTGACGATCGTGCTGACCATGCGATTGTTCTCCAACACCAGAAAAACCATGGCGCTTTACAACACCCTGGAATCCCTTACCTTTTGAAGTACCAACCACATCCACTTTTTCACCTTCAGCGAAGATTTCACAAGTGATGGTTTCACCAATGTTTTTCTCAAGGCTATAGTCCCTGAATTCTTTTACAAAACTTTTTGGAGCAGTAGAGGCCTTAGCAAAATGGCCTTTTTCAGATGCATTTGCTCTTTTGTCGGCTTTTTCACCGTAAGAGAGCTGAAGGGCAGTGTAACCGTCGCCTTCCTTTGTCTTAACCTGTGTTACGACACATGGACCAGCTTCAATGACGGTGCACGGGGTTTGTTTCCCGTCGGGACCGAAGATGCTGGTCATCCCAATTTTTTTACCGATAATTCCTTTCATTTTCTTTTGTTTTTGCCCTTTTCGGTTAAATGGACAGTGAGGCAATGACCTCGCTTCAATCCCAGTTTGCTACCGACCTTTTCCGCTTTTCCCGAATCTACAGGATGGAAGTACCGATAGTAAACAAACCTCGAAGGGCTTGTTTATATTTCAACTCTCTTTTGAGAGATAAAATTAAGTTCAGCGCTCCTTTTTCTCATGCCAACGGCAATCAGTTAGGAGATGAATGAAAAAGAACTGTGTTGTTCTGCATCAGCAGAACAACGACAAGACCTCATCAGGCCTTGATTTCTACATCAACACCACTTGGAAGATCGAGCTTGCTCAATGCATCAACAGTACGTGAAGATGAAGTATAAATGTCAAGCAAACGCTTGTGTGTACACAATTGGAACTGCTCACGCGCCTTCTTGTTAACGTGTGGCGACTTCAACACAGTGAAAATTCTTTTCTGCGTAGGCAAAGGAATTGGACCGGTAATAACGGCTCCTGTGCTGCGCACGGTTTTCACAATCTTCTCCGCAGATTTGTCAACGAGGTTGTGGTCGTATGACTGCAATTTTATCCTGATTCGCTGTGACATAGTTATACTCCCATTTTTTAAATGGGGATGCAAAAGTAGGAATAAGTTTTATACTTACAAAAGAAATCGCTAAAATTTTCGGGGGAAATCTGCGATTGGGGAAAGAAAAAAGTCCCGGTGGGTACCGGGACTTAACCTATTCAAAATCAATGTGCTGATTAAGCGTCTTTTGCCTTACCCTTCACCCTAGCAATTACTTCCTCAGCAATATTGTTTGGTGCTGGGTTGTAATGAGAGAACTCCATGGTTGAAGATGCACGTCCAGACGACAATGAACGGAGCTGTGTAACGTAACCAAACATTTCACTCAATGGCACTTTCGCCTTGATTACCTGCGCACCTGCTCTGCTGTCCATTCCCTCCAACATACCTCTCCTTCTGTTCAAGTCACCTGTAACATCACCCATGTACTGCTCTGGAGTAATTACCTCAACCTTCATGATTGGCTCCAACAATACTGGCTTCGCCTTTCTCGCCGCCTCACGGAAACCTTGCTTAGCACAAAGTTCGAAAGACATTGAGTCAGAGTCAACCTGGTGGAAGCTACCGTCGAAAATTCTCACCTTCATGCTCTCTACAGGATAGTTAGCCAATACACCAGTAGTCATTGATTGCTCAAAACCTTTCTGGATAGCAGGAATAAATTCACGTGGGATAGATCCACCGAAAATATCGTTTACAAACTGCATCGACTTACCTGCGTTTTCTTTCAACCATTCTGCATCTGCTGGACCAAATTCAAACACGATATCTGCGAACTTACCACGACCACCAGTCTGCTTCTTCAAAGTCTCACGGTGCTGTACAGATGCTTGGAAAGCCTCTTTGTATGCCACCTGTGGAGCACCTTGGTTAACTTCTACTTTAAACTCTCTGCGCATACGGTCTACGATGATCTCCAAGTGCAATTCACCCATACCACTGAGGATGGTCTGACCTGTTTCTTCATCTGTCTTTACACGCAAGGTTGGATCTTCTTCTACCAACTTAGATATTGCCAAGCCCATTTTATCTACGTCAGCTTGCGCCTTTGGCTCAACTGCCACAGAAATTACCGGCTCTGGTATAAACATGTTCTCCAATACAATCGGATGGTTCTCATCACACAAAGTATCACCAGTCTTGATTTCCTTGAAACCTACCGCAGCACCAATATCACCAGCTTCGATGAAATCAATTGGATTCTGCTTGTTTGCAAACATCTTCATGATACGGCTGATACGCTCTTTCTTACCACTTCTTACGTTCAACACATAAGAACCGGCATCAAGGTGACCAGAATATACACGGAAGAATGCAAGACGACCAACGAATGGGTCTGTCATGATTTTGAATGCCAACGCTGCAAATGGTTCAGAAGCTTCAGGCTTACGCACCAAAGTTTCTCCATTATCAGGATTGGTTCCTTCTACTGCATCGATATCAACTGGTGAAGGGAGGTAACGGCAAACTGCATCCAATGCGGTTTGTACACCCTTGTTCTTGAATGAAGAACCGCACATCATTGGTACGATACTCAAATCAATACAAGCCTTACGAATAGCCTCATGTACTTCTTCTTCAGTGATTGAATTTGGATCTTCAAAGAACTTCTCCAATAATTTATCATCATACTCAGCAACTGCCTCAATCAAATTTTGTCTCCACTCATTTGCTTCTTCAACCATATCAGCTGGTACAGGAATCTCGTCGAAGGTCATTCCCTCAGTTTCCATATGCCAGATAATACCCTTCATCTTGATCAAGTCAACCACACCCTTGAAATTGTCTTCCGCACCAATTGGCAATTGCAAAGGCACTGCCTTAGCACCCAACATCTCTTTCACCTGCTTAACCACCATAAGGAAGTCAGCACCACTACGGTCCATTTTGTTTACAAAGCCAATCCTTGGAACCTTGTAACGGTTAGCCTGACGCCATACTGTTTCCGACTGTGGCTCAACACCATCAACCGCAGAAAACAAGGCAATCAAACCATCCAATACACGCATAGAACGCTCTACCTCTACGGTGAAGTCCACGTGACCTGGAGTATCAATAATGTTGAAATAATATTTCTTTGTGTCAGGAGTTTGCTTACCCAATACTGTTGGGAAGTTCCACTGGCAGCTTACTGCCGCTGAAGTAATGGTAATACCACGCTCTTTTTCCTGCTCCATCCAGTCAGTAGTAGCTGCACCATCGTGCACCTCACCGATCTTGTGAATCATACCTGTGTAGCGTAGGATACGCTCTGTTGTTGTGGTCTTACCAGCGTCGATGTGTGCGGCAATTCCGAAGTTGCGTTGAAATTTCAAGTCTGCCATGACTATTTTGTTGTTTAATTTTTTATACGAATTGGGACCAAAATTGAGTGCTGTTTCTGCACCCTACTTTTTGCGGATGCAAAGTTAAGACAAGCACTGCAGATATGGAAATAAAAAAGGGTTGCCAAACAGCAACCCTTTTCAACATTTATTTCAGGATTATACACGGAAGTGAGCAAAAGCCTTGTTAGCTTCAGCCATACGGTGTGTATCTTCTTTTTTCTTGAAAGCTCCACCTTCACCCTTGCTCGCTGCCACGATCTCGTTAGCCAATTTGTCTGACATGCTGCGACCGTTACGCTCTCTTGAGAAACGTACCAACCACTTGATGCTCAAAGAAATCTTTCTATCAGGACGTACTTCAGATGGAATCTGGAAAGTTGCACCACCAATACGACGGCTTCTTACCTCAACAGCTGGAGTAACATTACCCAATGCTTTTTTCCATACTTCATAACCGTCTTCACCGGTCATCTTTGAAACTTTATCAAGGGCATCATAAAAAATATTCAATGATGCATCCTTCTTTCCCTGCCACATTACGTTGTTTACAAAACGTGTAACCAAAGTATCATTAAACTTTGGATCTGGTGCTAAGGGTAATTTTTTTGCTCTTGACTTCCTCATCTATATAGGTTTCGATGTTTTAATGTTACTTTTTGGCCTTTTCACGCTTGGTACCATACTTAGATCTGCTTTGCTTACGGTCTTTTACACCAGCAGTATCCAAACTACCTCTTACAATATGGTAACGTACACCCGGCAAATCCTTCACACGACCACCTCTAATCAATACGATAGAGTGCTCCTGTAGGTTATGACCTTCACCTGGGATGTAGGCAATCACCTCAATTTTATTGGTTAAACGCACCTTAGCTACCTTTCTCAAGGCTGAGTTAGGCTTCTTAGGTGTAGTAGTGTATACACGTGTACAAACGCCACGGCGTTGTGGACAAGCATCTAAAGCCCTAGACTTGCTCTTGGCTTTGATGATCTCTCTTCCTTTTCTTACGAGCTGTTGAATTGTAGGCATTCTACCCTTTTTTTAACGGGACGGCAAAGGTAGGAGTAAATTTTCAAAATCCAAACGCCTTTGTCCCACTTTTTTTGTTCCCTTTTTTTAATCGCTCACTTTTACCATCCAACCACGGGTGTCGGGCGCCAATCCATCTCGGATATCGGTCAGCCTTTTTTTGAGCTCATCCGCTACCGGCTGGTTCAAAGGGTTGAAGGTCATTATGAAATTTCTATAATTGATTTCTTCAATCTTGGCAATGGTTGCAGCAGTCCCTGAGCCAAAAGCCTCAGTAAAAGTTCCTGCTCTATACGCCTCTGCCAATTCATCTATTGACACCTCTCTTTCCTCAACTGGAATTCCTAAATCACCTGCCACCTTCACCACACTGTCACGCGTAACCCCTTCTAAAATTGTCCCAGATTCCAATCCCGGCGTCAAAAGCTTGCCCCCCACGAGGAAGAACACATTCATGGTACCACATTCCTGTACATATTTATGCTCAGTGGCATCTGTCCACAAAACCTGATCGTATCCTCTCTCCTTTGCCACCGCAAAGGGGTGCAAAGAAGCAGCGTAATTTCCTGCAGTCTTGGCATTTCCTACACCTCCGCGTGCTGCACGCACATATTCTTCTTCCACCCAAAGACGCATGGGAGCTGCATAATAGGCGCCAACGGGACTCAAAATGACCAAGAATTTATAAGTGTTTGAAGGCATTACACGCATCACTTGGTCCGTTGCAAACATGAATGGCCTGATATACATAGCATGCTCTAATTCATGTGGAATCCATTGATCATCTACCTCTAATAATTTTTTCATGCCTCCCATGAATATTTCTTCTGGAACTTCTGGCATCTCCATCCTCAATGCTGAACGATTGAACCTTTTAAGGTTCTCATGCGGACGATAAATGGCTGCACTGCCGTCTTTCATTCGATAGGCCTTGATTCCTTCAAATATTGATTGACCATAATGGATGGCTGATAATGCCGGCTCAAACGAAAGTGGTCCGTATGGTACGATTTCAGCACTTACCCACTGGCCATCTTTGTATTCCGCTACAAACATGTGGTCGGTGAAATAATTACCAAATCCCAAGTTGTTGAAATCAACCGACATCTTTTTGGATGTCGTCGCTTTCGTTATCTTTATCGCATCCATGATCTGCATATGCTATATTTTATGCAAAGAAACCAAATAAATGGCCATTAACAAAGGAAAGTGACGATATGGGCTCAACAGAAAATAACATATTGCATAATGATGTGCTTACAGCACTGTTTAAAAACAGTTTTCTAGTCGACTTATCAGCTAACCAAGAAAACAAGGAAGAACAATCAGATGAGTCCAGACAAATAAAGGTATTGGTATTCCATCACCATGCTCAAAAGGAATTACCCTCATCACAACTTGCTTTGCTGGAAGCCATACTCAATGCCTGTAAATTAAATACCACACAAGTAATGATTTACAGCAAAAACGACACCCATGCTACACCACTCAATGCATTATTAGAAAAATACCAACCTCAAAAAATAATTTTATTTGGTGTTGATCCTGCTGCAATTGGACTCCCTATTCATTTTCCTGTTTTTCAAATTCAACAGTACCAACAAGCTCAGTACCTGCATGCACCATCGCTCACTGATCTGGAAAATGAGAAACAATTGAAAATCCAACTCTGGCAAAAACTAAAACTGTTGTTCCCGTGATGAAGAAAATTATTTTTGCCACCAACAACAAACACAAGGCCGATGAAATCAGAATGATTCTTGGTGAACAGTTTGATATCATAACGCTAAAAGAAGCGGGCATTTTTATTGATATCCCTGAGCCACATCATACGCTTAAAGAGAATGCGATTGAAAAGGCACAGGTGATTTACGAAATGAAAAAAGAGAATTGTTTTTCTGAAGACACAGGTCTTGAGGTTGAAGCGCTTGATGGCGCTCCAGGTGTATTCTCAGCCCGATATGCAGGAGAAAAGGCAACGGCTGATGATAATATCAAAAAATTACTATTAGCCTTAGATGGTAAGTCGAATAGAAAGGCTTGCTTTACCACCTGTATTTGTCTTATACTTGATGGAAAACAATATTTTTTTGAGGGAAAATGCCATGGCACTATAGCAACAACAGTTAATGGTGAGCATGGATTTGGTTATGATCCTGTTTTTATTCCTGATGGATATCAACATACTTTCGCAGAACTGGACCCCAAAATAAAATCCGAAATCAGTCACCGTAAAAAAGCAGTTTCCCAGATGGTCGACTTCCTTTTTCAAACGAAGCACAATAAATAAATTTAGATGTCAAGCAACCAATTCCCCGATGATTACGACATAATAAGAGGTTGCCTCCAAAACAGTGCATCCATGCAAAAAATGCTGTATGATAAATATTCAGCCAAAATGTATGGAATAGCCGTCCGGTACGCACATGACCCTGAAGATGCAAAAGATATTTTACAGGACGGATTTGTAAAGGTTTTTCAAAACCTCAGCAAGTTCAAAGGCACTGGAGTATTCGAAGGATGGATGAGAAGGATTTTTGTGAATACGGCTATCGAGCACTACAGAAAGAAAAACAATACCTATGAAATCCAGGAATCTCATGAGGAGCAGATAAACGACCGAGAGATAAACGCGCTGGACAAATTAGCCGCGGTGGAAATTCTCAACATGGTAAAGTCGCTTCCCAATGGATACCGAACCGTTTTCAATCTGTTTGCAATTGAAGGTTACTCCCACAAAGAGATTGCAGAAATGTTGAACATCAGTGAGGGAACAAGTAAATCTCAATATGCAAGAGCCAAAGCATTGCTGCAAGAAAAGATCAAAAACCATGAAAAAAATTAGCCATGGAGTGGAATAAAAAAGTCAAGGACCGTTTGCAGCAACTTGAAGTTGCCCCACCCGATGAATGTTGGAGCAACATTCAATCAGAACTTCAAAAAGGGAAAACTATTCCATTATCAAGCCCCTATGCAAAAGCAATAAGCTGGTTAAAGTATAGTGCTGCGGCTGTTGTAACCGGACTCATCATGTTTACGTTCATCAATCAATCTTTTCGCAATAACTTACAAAATGCAGTAATGGGACCAGGCACCAAAGCAGCAATTGTAGACACCACCCCAACCAATAAAATTGATTCAATTGTAACTAACGACTCTACTCGTTAATTCTAATATCTAGTAATGGGTCAAAAAATCAATATCCCAACTCCGGTTTGTTTCAGCACATCAAGAAAAGTTACGGCAACGGACATCAATTATGGTGGTCATGCAGGCAATGAAAGATTTTTACTCTTTGCACAAGAAACAAGAATTGCCTTTTTATCTACACTCGGATTTTCTGAAACAGCATTCGGCCCATACGGCCTTATTCTTGCAGAAGCACATATTGAATACTTGAATGAACTCTTTGATGAAGAAATCTTGACAATTGATTTGTCCATCACTGCTCCAACACGAGTTGCTTTTGAATGTTATTATCAAATCAAGACAAGCAGAGCTGGTAAAGAAATCAAGGCTGCAAACATCAGAACCAACATGGTTTGCTTCGACTACACAGAAAGAAAAGTAAAATCAATCCCTGAGGATATTAAACAACTACTAGCAGCAAAATCACAAGGATAGTTTATTGATTCCAAATGTCCCAAGAAGCTTCGGCTTGAATAACCAGCATATCAGCACCATTTTCGATAACTGCACCTCTTCTCTCACCTTCTAACAAAAATTTTGTCTTTGCTGGATTGTATACCAAGTCGTATAAATAGTGTTGATCTGACAATAAATGATAAGGAAGATCTGGCGCCTCTTCAACATTTGGATACATACCCAATGGGGTTGTATTGATAATGACCGTATGCGATGCAATAACCTGCTCATCGATTTCCTGATAAGAAATTCTGCCTTCGCCCTTCACTCTACTAACCTCTAAAAAATCTATCCCTTTTTTCTTAAGCACAAAATGAACTGCTTTCGCTGCACCTCCAGTACCTAATACAAGCGCACGTTGATGATGATTAGATAGTTTTCTCTCAAGCGTTTTTTCAAAGCCAATTACGTCGGTATTGTGTCCAATTAATTTTCCATCAAGAATACGAATACAATTGCATGCTTGAATTTCCTTCACAACTTCAGTCAGCACATCTAAATAAGGAATTACCTGTTCTTTGTAAGGTATGGTAACATTCAACCCTTTTAAAGTTGTTTCAGTTTGCAGCAATGACGGGAGTTGCGAGATTTGATCAATAGGAAATAACTCATACTCATGATCTTGAATAGATTCACGTTCAAATTTTTCCGTGAAATATTTTTTAGAAAATGAGTGACTAAGCGGATATCCAATTAATCCATATTTAGTCATGGTTAGATTTTACTTGTTGAGGAACAGGCTAAACGTGTCTCCTCTTAACCCTATTCTCATGGCCTCTAAAGCAATGATTTCACTCGGAGC
>JBEBDP010000012.1:0-3872 GCA_041156925.1 Bacteroidota bacterium
CAATTGTTCTCCTTCACCTGTCTGAGCAATGGTTACTCCCTCAGGTTTAGATTGGAAGGCATCAATTTGTTTTTTGATATCTTCATTCACTGCCTGTGGTGTATAGCCTTGTGAAGTAAGCACATTAGAGAAAATGGTGATTACACGTTTCTGGTTCTTTCTCTTGATACTACCATAGGTATTGCTGAGGTCAGCCTTTACCAAAGCGCTAATTGGCACCTGTTTAATCTGTCCACTTGTAAAATCACGATATGTGATTTTCATATTCAACAATTCAGAAAGTGTTTTTCTCTGTGTAGCATCATTTCTAAGAATGATTTTGTACTCGTCTTCACCAATTTTTAATTTCGAAATCTCTTTACCAAATAAGGCAGTTCTGATTTCCAAACCAACCTGTCCAGTTGAAATACCTTGCATCAACGCTCTCTCGCGGTCAATTTCCAAAGTAATCTCAGGGTTAGAGAAATCAATATCTATTTTCAGTTCTTCTACACCTGGTATGTTTTTATCATTGAGATAGTTTCTCAAGTTGATCGCTGTACTGGTGAGGTCTTCGAAATTATCGCCTGAAATTTCAATATTGATAGGTGACTGTGTGGGTGGACCATTACTTTCTTGTCCAACACTAATTTCAGCAGAAGGAATACCCTTTATCGCCTCACGGATACCATCTAAGTAGACAGTAGTTCCTTTCCCATCACGCTCTTCAAAAGGTACAAAGTTCACTTGAATACGACCTAATTCAGGTCTAGTACTTCTATCGCCACTGTTAGGATCGCTTGCACCTACAGCCACATTGGCAATTACACTTTCTACTAATTCATTTTTCTTGCCATTGTCTGTTCCCAATACTTTATTGATTCTGGTTTCCAATACCTTGGTTACAGAGTCTGTGTACTTTACATCCGTTCCAGCTGGAAGTTTCAAGTAAACGTAAATCGTATTCGGATCACCCTGAGGGAACAACACAACTGGTACGTTGCGCATGCCAAAGAAAACGAAAGAGAAGATGAGTAACACAAAAGTACCAATCAACATCTTAACAGGTCTCCAACCTACGGTAGTCCATTTTAATAGTTGTTCATATTTTTCCATCATTGCAGGAAGCAACTTGTTTTGGAAAAAATTAATTGCGTCAGTCAGCACATAACTATTGAGCACCATCAATAAGCTGAAGAAAATAAGGAGGTTACCTACAAATCTGTAGTTAGCCATTTCGCTTCCATATCCAGCTAGGTCAAACAAGCCACCAATAATCAACAACAACCAGAACAAAGGTTTTTTGAAGATTAGTGATTTTTTCTGAACACCATGTTCTTCATGCGCCATGAAATCTACTGCAAATACAGGGTTCATGATATAGGCGACAATCAACGAAGCGGTGAGTGTAAAGATGAGCATCGTTGGTAAGTAAATCATGAACTTACCAATGATACCTGGCCAGAAGAGTAGGGGAATAAATGGAGCTAATGTTGTAAGCGTGCCTGCAAGTACCGGCACAAACACTTCACCTGCTGCATATCTTGCTGCATCAACACTACTGATTTTTCCTTTTCCTTGTGAGAAAATTCTATGGGTATTTTCAATAACCACAATGGCATCATCTACCACAATACCTAATCCAAATAATAGGGCGAACAACACAATGAAGTTCAATGTAACATTCGATCCTACGATGAAGTCGGCTGAGGGAAGTAAAATAAATGCAAGGAACATACTAAGCGGCACTGATAATGCAACAAAGAATGAATTGGTTACACCCATGAAGAACATGAGAATAATCATTACCAGAATAAATCCGATAACAATTGAATTCACCAGTTCATCAAATGCTGCTGATGCTTTGATACTTAAGTCGCCTGTAATGTTGATTTTAAGATCTTTTGGAAAAACGCTGGCTTGCATTTCTTCAACAACCTTGGTGATTTTTTCCGAGGCATTGATTAAGTTTTCTCCAGAACGTTTAATGATGCTGAGGGTGACTACATTCTTCCCGTTTAAACGAGCGTAGCTTTCTTTTTCTTTTACTGTATCAGTGATGCTCGCAATATCTTTTAAGTATAAAGGAGCGCCATAAATATTCTTAACAATTACATTGTTTAAATCAAGTGAAGACCTGAACTGACCATTCAAACGAAGGGCACGCTTTTGGTCACCCACTTCAAGCAATCCTCCAGAGATGTCTGCATTTTCTCTTTGTATGGCTTGTTCAATATCAGTAAAACCGACTTTGGCCGCTTCCATTTTGTAGCGGTCCATGTTGATTTGAATTTCTCTTTCCGGAGAACCTACAACATCAATTCTTGTGATTTCTGAAAGCTCTTCAATCTTTTCTTTCAATTGGTCTGCAAAGTCACCAAGTTTCACTTCATCATAATCACCACTGATGTTGATTGCCATGATAGGAAGTTCTGACAGACTGATTTCCTGAACCACTGGTTCTTGGGTAAGGTCTGTTGGTAAATCCTTTTTTGCTTTGTCTACAGCGTCTCTCATTTTCTGCAAGGCAACATCTGTTTTTACAGAAGTGCTGAACTCAACGATGATGGCTGAGAAATCTTGTAGCGAGTTGGAAGTAATCTTATTGATCTTTACACCTGTGATACCTTTTAATTGTTTTTCAATTGGTCTGGTAACCAAGCTCTCAATTTCCTTAGGTGAGTTACCTACGTATACGGTTTGAACATATATATTAGGAATAACTACGTCGGGGTATTGTTCTTTGGGTAAAGAGATAAATAGTCCGATACCCCAAATAGATAGAATGAGGGTGATTAGGTAAACGGCTGTTTTATTTTTAATCGCCCAATCCGTTGGTCCAAATGTTTTGGCATTGTGGAGCAATTTGGTAATTGGGTTTTTATTGTTTGAGTTGTCCATATTCAGTTTTTGACTTTATCTGCAATTCGATTAATTCGTTTTTGAAATCACCTGGCCATCGTACAAACCCTGATAACCTTTTGTGATAAGTTTATCACCTTTAGCAAGACCAGCATTCACTTCAATTAATTCATCATAGAATTCTCCGATGCTAACAGCTCTTTTTCTTGCTACTGTTTTATTTCCTTCTTGTGCAGCTACATACACATATTTACCCTTTTCATCTGACTGAACAGTTTCAACAGGAATTACAATGGCATTCTTGGCTTCGTGATCCAAAATTTTTACTACTGCAATCTGATTTGGTTTTAAATCTTTGTTTCCGCCCACTTTACTTTCTGCAACAAAACTTCTTGAGGTTACATTGATGGTTTCACTTACCAAGCTGATAGAAGAATTAAACGACTGATTAAGATCTGGCACCACAACAACAACGGGCATACCCTTTCTAATTTTTGCAACATAATTCTCTGGTACATCTACTACCGCTTTCATGGCACTTGGGTTCACGATAGTAATACCTGCCATAGGAGAACCCATAAAGGTTTCACCTACTCTAATGCTTACATCCTCAACTATACCAGAAACTTGGGCATATACTGATGTTGTGCTGAGTTGTTCTTTAACAAGATCGAGTTGTTTCTCTAGGGATTCAACATTGTTTTTTGCAGATAGAAATTGCACTTCAGTTCCAATTCCTTCTTTCCATAAGTTTTCCTGACGGGAAAAGATGTTTTTGGCAAATGACAACTGGCTTTCAACTTGCTTGATGTTCTGTTGAATGATGCCATCTTCTAATTTCAAAAGAAGTTGCCCTTTTTTTACGTTGTCACCTTCTTTAACGAAAATAGATTTCACTTGACCACCCATACCTCTTGGTGTTACGTAAGAAACGTTTTCTGTAGTAATCTTACCCTGCAATTCAATATAGTGAGCAAAATCCTGGTTGATCAATTCAGTTATTTCTACCAGTTTAGCTTTTTCAGCAACAG
>JBEBDP010000013.1:0-8024 GCA_041156925.1 Bacteroidota bacterium
TTTATCTATTTGAAGAAACACCATCGAACAGATTTATTTCTTACTTTTTTCTCTTTCAATATCATAGTTTTCTTTATTAGTTATTTGTTGAATAGGGTAGACCTCAGTACTGGAGCGGCATTCGGACTGTTTGCTATTTTCTCCATGTTGAGGTATCGTACAGAAGGTATTTCGGCAGTCGACATGACTTATTTGTTTTTGTGTATAGCACTTGGACTTATTTTGGCTGTAAGTACTGGTAGCTTTTTAGAACATCTTATTCTTGCTGGCTTTGTTTTGTTCATTACTGCTATTCTTGAAAAAGGTATTGTTGCAAAACGCAGGAGTAAAATCACTATTCAATTTGAGCGACCTGAATTGGCGCACCCTGATAACCGAAAAGAATTGATTGATGAATTATCAAAAAGAACTGGGTTAAAAATATTCCAGGTTGAAGTTGGCAATATTGATTATTTAAAAGATGCTGTAACATTAGAAGTGCATTATGAAGAATAAATTTTATCTCACTATAATTTTACTGACGCTATTGCATGCCGGATATGGTCAAGCTACCAAATCAGATCCAGTTGATAACCAGGGTTGGTTTAGTGCAGGTGTGGATCTTGATCTGCCCAAAAAATGGAAAGCTGAAATAGAGTATCAAGCCAGAGTTTTTAATGATCTAAAAACTTTTAATGGCTCCTTTTATTCAATTGGAGTTGAAAAAGGGCTTTCATCATGGTTTGCCTTGCAGGCTGAATACAGATTATCAAAAGTATTGAAGGGAACCTATAACAGATTTAGTGCTGGATTTGTTTTAGACAAAAAAGTAGAGGACATAAAGTTGGATTTAAGGGTGCTTTACCAAAATCAAATCCAAGACTTTGATGATCCTACAAAAGAGATAGATAGAAATAATTTCGTGAGAATGAGGATCAGGGGTAGAAAGGATCTTTCTGATAATATTGACCTGATTCTTTCTTTCGAGCCAATCTATCAGCTAAATTCAGGTATACAAATTGACAATTATAGAATTCTTGGAGGGATAAAATATCAAATTGCTAAATCCTCAACACTGGATCTTTTTTACATCAATAGACCTGATTATGCCAAGTCATACAAAAGGCAATACCATGTGTTTGGTATTGCCTTTAAACAAGAGATTAAAATCAAATAGTTAGATAAATAGTCGAACAATCCAGTAGACAATAGCAGCTAATAGTCCACTTACTGGGATAGTAAGAATCCAGGCCACCAATAGTGACGAGGTAACACCCCATCTAACAGCACTTAATCTTTTTGTTGCTCCAACTCCAATGATAGAGCCAGTAATGGTATGTGTTGTTGATACTGGAATACCCATTTGACCAGTAAAAAATAGGGTAAATGCACCTGCAGTTTCTGCAGCTACACCTTCAAGTGGAGTAACCTTTGTGATTTTGGTACCCATTGTTTTTACAATTTTCCAACCACCACTCATGGTTCCTATTCCAATAGCTAGGTAGCAAGAAATGGGAACCCAACCAGGGAGTTGTCCAAAGTCTTGAATGCTTCCACTCGCAATAAGCGCTGCGCCAATGATACCCATTACTTTTTGCGCATCATTTCCACCATGTCCAATACTAAATGCTGCAGAGCTGAAAAGCTGAAGTTTTTTGAACATGTTGGCAACGCTGTATGCTGTTGGCGTTTTGATTTTTTCTACATAGATATAAACCAGGATAAATAGTAGAGCTGTAAATACAATACCCCAAACAATCACGTGGTTGTCTGATTTATCTATGTCTTTCACGAAAGACTTCTTAATATTAAACTTTTCTATTTTCCCTTTTACCTTATCCATATTTTTAGGATCTATTGGGTAAATAAGGTTCATAGCAATGAGAGCGCTATCTAACGAAAGTTCTTTTTTAAGGTATTTTGCTAAAGGCTCTTTGTATTTTTCTGTTTCTGTTTTAGCAACATCAAATTCTTTCTTTTTTTCTGGGTTAGCTACAGATAGGGCTTCAAGAATAAGATAATTATTTGCGTTTCTTGCATCATCTTTCAACTTACTAACCTCAATGTCTGAAAGTAAGCCATTTAAATACGCATAGTTCGCAATAGAATCTGCTCCTAGCTTATCAAAATCCTTTACATGAGGAGCCAATGCACTATAAACCTCTTTTGCCTTATTTAATTTCTTTTCAGCTGTAGATAATTTATCTGCTAACTTTTGATCTGTTTGATTTTCTGCTAATGCAATCTCTGCTGAAGCAAAATCAGATTTGTATTTATCAAGCTTGATGAACTTTTGTAGACCTTCGTCCATTTTACCTTCTTCAAATCGATCAAAAAGGACAACAGTAAGTAATGTGGCAAGTAGAATAATTCCCACTCTTGCCCACATATTGCGCATAATTGTAACTATGGTAATGAAAATAGAAATTGCCATACCAATCAAGGGGGCAAAGAAGATGAAGAGTACAGTTTTAATAATTGTTTGGTTTTCAATTATTTTACCAAGGCTGATATCCCCACCTTTAACAGTAAAGGCATGTGCAATTGCTGCACCAGCAAATCCCCCAATCAAAGTATGGGAAGAGGAGGATGGAATACCATACCACCAAGTAAGCAGGTTCCAAAAAATAGCTGCAACTAGTCCCGATAATATAACAGGGAGTGTAATAAACTCTTTATTTACTGTTTTACTGATGGTATTTGCAACTGCATGATCTTGGAATATCCAATATGCAACAAAGTTGAAAAATGCAGCCCAAATTACAGCTTGAAACGGTGTAAGTACTTTAGTTGAAACTACTGTTGCAATAGAGTTTGCGGCATCATGAAATCCATTGATATAATCAAAGATCAGAGCTAAGGCAATTATGACAATTAAAAGGGTCATTTGATTTTACTTTTGGCGCTTAGGCATATTTAATAATGATAGACTCAATCACATTTGCGGCATCTTCACATTTGTCTGTTGCGATTTCAAGAACCTGATAAATTTCTCTTTTCTTAATTACTTCTTTGAAATCGTTTTCATTATTAAATAACATTTCAATACTCATATCAAATACATCATCGGCCTGATTCTCAATACTATTGATTTTTACTAGCGCTTCTGTCATTTCACGTAGATTCTTCATGTCTCTTAATCCATGAACTGCTTTTTTGATTTCGATACTACCCTGAACAATCAATTCAGTCATTTTGTGGATGCCTGTATCATTCGGATTGATCTTATAGAAGTTAATTTTCTTTGCAGAAGCATAGATGTAATCAGCGATATCATCAAGTGCAGTAGCCAATTGGTGTATGTCTTCTCTATCAAATGGGGTAATGAAGTTTCTTCCCAATTCAGTGAAGATATTGTGAGTCATGTCGTCATTCTTGTGTTCAAGGTTTTCTATCTGTGATAGAATACTTGCTCTTTTGTCTTCATCTGCCTCATAGACCATTTCTTGTAGGGTAATACCCATTTTGTGAACCGTATCAGCTACGCTTTCGAAAAGGGTATAGAATATTCTGTCTTTAGGGAGAAACATCTTGAAAAATGAATTGGCTGCCATGGGTGATATGTTTAAATTTTAAAAGTTGATTTGTGCTTGTACTCTTAGCAATCGACCTTTCTGGTCATTTATTTTTAATTTACTGTCTTCAAATCTGCGGTGTGAAAGTACATAAGTTACAGTGAGTTCAAAATTTTTATTGAATTGCCACTCAACGCCTGTTTCCATTTCTCTAACATGATAAGTTCTTGCATCAAGTTCATGTTTTTTGCCACCATTGTAAGCTTGAATTCTAGTGAAAGGGAAAAACACTTCCTCTTTTCTTTTACCTAAGATCTTGTAACTTATTGTTGCATATCCACCTGATAGAGATGCTACTTCAATTGAGTCTTTTCCCGGATTATATCTGGGGCCTTTCCCTACATTGTATTCAACTTGAATTCCAAGTGGTCTAGGGTAGAGAATAAAACTCGCAGCAGCTCTATTGTCATTAAACTCAAATGATTTTATTGATTTAACTCCTGCAGTTCTATTTTCTGTGGGAACAACATATTTTCCAACATAACCTTGTATCCCTGGTTCAATAATTTGGTTACCAATTTGAATCGGTACACTTAAACGTGAAACAACATGAAGATTGTTGTTTAGTTCTGGCCTATTTGCAGTCTGGCCATTGTAAACACCTAATGCAAAAACACCGTAATCACCTGAACCCTTTTCGTTATTGTTAACGAATCCAGCGTATAGTTTTCTTGCTTTTTCAGGAGCCCAATAGAAAAATGCTCCAAGATCTCTTTCATTGGAAACTGCAGAGTTTAAAGCATCTGCACGATCAAGTGGTAATCTATTCTGACTGGATTGCATGTTTTCAAATCCAAAAGGGACTTTACTTTGTCCAATTCGGAGTCTGAATTCACTTTTTTTATCAAATCCTAGGTCAAAATAGGCGTCTCTCAATTGAAAGATATTGAGGGTAGTACCTGCAGAACTGCCAAAATCAGGTTGTATATAGAAGTAAATATTCTCTTTAAGGTTCCCGCTAAAAATTAAGCGAGCCCGTCTAATGGCAAAGGTGTTTCCATCTCCCCATGAGCGATCACATTGCTCACATTTAAGTTTAGGATTTGTTTCAAATAATCTGTTGTACCTCACCTGCATATAGCCTCGGAGAGAGATGGTTTCATACCAACGTTTTACTTCTTTTGGAGAATTTGTAGTTTGTGCATTTGCACTTGTCAGATAGTGTAACATGATAACGACCAATAGGCCGTATTTTTTGAATGTTGGCATTACGTTATGGGCTTTTAATTGCTCCACAAACTTCTTTAGCCAATGTTACTCTAAGGTGTTCCTAATGTTACCAAATTGTTAAGGGGTGTATAGATATGTGCATAACCTATAATATGAATTTTATTGTTTTCACTTCGTTGGAGGTCCTTAGGGTTAGTAAAAATGGACCCTTTTTACCATGAAGTTGATTGATTGCCGACTGAGGTAATACAAGTTCATGTTTCCCGGCTGATTTAAGGCCACTGAAAACCCTAGAAATTTTAGTGCCGGTAAGGTCTTGAATATCTATAAAGACTTCACCAGCTCGCTTAAGTTCGTAGGTCAGCTTTGTCCCATTTTTAACTGGGTTAGGGAACAAATTAAATTCTCCTGTCAATGTATTATAGGTAGTGTTGTGGATGGAAGTGACCAAAGTATTGCTAAGGTCTTTGTTTAGGTAAACATGGTATTCTCCCGGCTGTAAAGTGATGCTCGCTGAAGTGCCAGTTACATTAATAGATGTTTTGGTGAGGTAACTGTACCAAGTTCCAGCAATTGGAAAGTTAACGGGAGCTGTTTTTGCGCTGAGATCAAAATTTCCGACTACCACAATTTTTAATGAATCATTATTTATTTGGAGCGTTTTTACTGCACCACTAAAATCCATGGTGAATTCTTTTTGGGTAAATGTGCTGATGAAGCTTGGATTCATTCTTAACCTGAGTAGGTTGGCATAAACATCAAAAAGACCTCTTTTGAAAGGATCATTGTAGTATCCCCATACAGGCACTTTATTGTCGAGACGGCAATTGTCGCTTACTGTTCCGTTTGCACAGGTATTAATTGAAAAGGGGAAACCCAATTCACCAAATTGCCACAACATTTTTGGTCCGGGTACCATTGCCCAAAATGCAGCCGCTTCTCCCATTCTTTTTAAAGCAGTTAAAGTATCGCGTGTATTATAGCCTGCAGCTTGGTTTCCATTTCTAAGATTTCTGTACATCAAGCGTTCTTCGTCATGGCTTTCCATATAGCCAATGAGGTGATGTTGGTTCCATCCTTTTCTTATAGCAGATAAATCACTGAAATCAGAGTTGGTTAGATAGCCCATTGTGGCTTCATTGAATTTGAAGTTGTTGTTCCCCCAAAACATCATTCCATAATTCGCTAATTCTCTTTCTTCTGCATTGTCAGCGAAATGTTCAAGAATGCAATAACTTCCTGGCGATACGGCTTGAGTTGAGTCGAATATTCTTTTCCATATTGCAACGCGACTAGCATCGTATGCGCCCCATGCCGCTACGTTATTGGGATTATTGGTTTGTGTAAATCCTTTTGATAGGTCCCATCTAAATCCATCAAGATTATATTTTGTAAGCCAATGTCTTACAACTCGGGCTACTAAATCTTTGGTGGCATTTGATTCATGGTTAAAGTCGTATCCAACATTGAATGGATGTTTCGCATCTGGATTTAACCAAGGATTATCAACTGATGGTTTGTTGTTTGCACCATCCCAATACATCAATGCATGTGGTGAAGTACCAAAAGCATGGTTCATAACCATATCCATTATAACTGCTATACCTTGTTCGTGACAAGCATCAATGAATTCTTTAAAGGCTGTTTCACTGCCATAAAATTTATCCAATGCAAAGAAGTAGTTTGGATTATAGCCCCAACTCAAGTTGCCTTCGAATTCAGAAACAGGCATTAATTCAATTGCATTGATGCCTAGGCGTTTGAAATAGGGGATACTGTCTTTTAGTGTTTTATAATTTCTATTGGCAAGAAAATCTCTCAACAATACTTCATAAACAATCAGATTTTCTTTATTCGGCCTTTTGAAGTTTTGAATTTTCCAGTTGTACTGAGGTTTTCCTGGTTGGAGTACGCTCACTATCCCTGTAGTTTTATTCGTAGGATAGAGTTTAAGATTAGGGAAGGTAGCTACAGGAATGGTATTGTCGTTGTTAGGATCAAGAACAAGTTCTGTATTGTAGTCAGCAATTCTTATGGCACCATCAATTAAAAATTGGTACGCATATTCTGCACCTGAAACTAGCTTGCCAATTCTAATCCAATATCTTTCACCATCAGGTGTCTTGTTCATTTGTGCATCTTGAGATTCCGTCCAGTTGTTAAAATCGCCCAAGACTGCAACCCTTGATTTTCCGGGAGCATAAAGAACCAAGTATGCTGCTGTATCACCAGGTAGATAGGTAATGCCATCACCTATGCCTTGGGGCAGAGGAGCAATTACAGCAGGACCAGGAAGAAAAAACTGAAGACTATCTTTTACAAGGGTGTTGCCTGAAAAAGTTGCTTCAAAAAATATTTTTTGGTTACCGCCTTCATTGAGTGTTGTTGTTGCAGTTAGGGTAGATGCTGCATTAGCGGTTCCTACAATTTTATTGTTATGGATGATGCTAAGATTAGCGTTGCTATTTGTATTACCAGTTATGGTTAACTGATCTCCAAATTGTTTGTCGAGTGCTACTAGGGTTCTAATGTAAGTCGGTTTTGAAACAGGCTCATCAATTCTGGCAAAATTGCCGTTATCATATACCGGAACGTACATATCAGACGCATCATCGTTCCTTAAAACTTTATTACCATTTCCACTTCTAAATAAGATTGCAATTTTTTGAATCTTTTCAACTGGGTTAGTTATTCCAAAGAAATTTCTAAGTCCACCATTAATAGTAAAAGTCCATTGATTTGCTCCGGAAGAGGCTGCATTTGCAGCAGGATTTGCTGTACCCCAATCAAACTTTACAAACTTCCAGTTTGAAGCACCTGTGCTCAAATTGGTGATGGCACCAATGTGTACATAAACATCTGTTGCAGGTGTATGATCGAACAAGCCTTTATTACCCAATCTTGCATCAGCTGTTATGGTAACACTGCTGCTATTTTCTTGAATAAAGCTTGGCGACCATTTTAAGAGTTGAGCTTGTGAAGTAAAGACAAGACTTAGTGTAAAAAAAACAGCAAATATTTTTTTTGAGTTCATATGGACAATGTTTTTGTGTAAAAAGTACACATAAACAAATATATCCATTATTTCCTAACCTTCGACAATCTGTAAAAGAGATAAAAATGAATAATGGCTAATGCCTCAAAAACAAGTATGTACCATGGCCAATTGCCAATAATTAAAGGGTTATCCACTTTAGGGGGCATTAATAAATACATGTAATTGGATCCTGTAAACCAGTTGAATAGTCCAATAAAAAGAGCTGCTATTTGCGTAAATAAAAAAATACGCAACCATGAATT
>JBEBDP010000014.1:0-3568 GCA_041156925.1 Bacteroidota bacterium
AAGGCGAAGCCGATTGGAGCTGGATTGCCAAAGTGAAGAACAATCCCAGAATGCATATTCCTATTTTCGGTAATGGTGATATTGATTCACCTGAAAAAGCATTGGAATATAAAAATCGATACGGTGTTGATGGTATTATGATTGGAAGAGCAGCAATAGGCTACCCATGGTTTTTTAGAGAGGTGAAACATTATTTCGCTACTGGCGAACACCTGGCCCCACCTTCTTTTGAAGAGCGATTAGAAGTAATCAGACAACATTTGCATGCATCAATTAAATGGAAGGGCTCAAAACTGGGGATATTTGAAATGAGAAGACATTATGCAAATTATCTGAAAGGCATTAATAATATCAAACCATTGAGAACGCAGCTTGTTACTTTGAATACCGTTGAAGAAATTGAAGAAGCGCTAGATAGTTTTGTTCTGGTATAACTACCAAAAAATATAATTTGCCTTATCATTTTAACCACAAACATGAATTTTGATCAAATCGACTCCCCTTCTTTAGTTGTTTATCCTTCTTTGGTGCGCGAGAATATTGCTGAAATGATTAGGATGGCTGGGAGCGTAAACCGACTCCGTCCGCATATCAAAACACATAAAACAGCTGAAGGCATAAAGTTGATGCAAGAACAAGGCATATACAAATTCAAATGTGCTACGATTGCCGAAGCTGAATTATTAGCAATCAATCAAGCAAAAGATGTTTTGCTTGCACATCAACCAGTTGGTGTAAAGATTGATCGATTAATTAAACTCATTACAACCTATCCTGATACAGTATTCTCTACAATCGTAGATGATCTTGAGCAAGCCAAAGCGATTAACTTAAAGTTTTCTTCCGCAGCGATAAGTGTAAATGTATTCATTGATATCAATGTAGGCATGAATAGAACAGGAATTGCACCAAATGATGCTGCAATACTTCTCTATGAATATCTACAATCCGCCACACATTTGCATTTTGCAGGTTTGCATGTATATGATGGACAACATCGACAAGCAGATCCTCATGAAAGAGAAAAAGCCTGTGATAAAGCATTTGAGCAAGTATACCAGTGGATTGAAAAGCTGGAGCAAAAAGGGTTTAAACATCCATTGATCATTGCTGGAGGTTCTCCAAGTTTTTCTGTTCATGCAAAGAAACTGGATCGTGAATGTAGTCCGGGTACCAATATTTTCTGGGACCACGGCTATGCCACTATTTGTCCGGAACAACATTTCACACCAGCTGTACATATTGTCACCAGAGTAATTTCAAAACCAAGTAGCAATAGGGTGTGCTTAGATCTGGGACATAAAGCAGTTGCTTCAGAAAATGAAATCAGCAAAAGAGTTTACTTCCCTTCAAATACCGATCTTAAGCCAGTTGGACAAAGTGAAGAACATCTGGTAATGGAAACTGAACATGCAGAAAAATACCATGTTGGCGATATACTCATCGGCATTCCCTATCATATTTGTCCCACTGTAGCTCTTCACGAAACTTTGATTGCCATAGAAAACGACCAAGTTGTTGGCGAATGGCAAGTTGCTGCAAGAAAAAGGAAGATCAACATTTGATGCCACACAGATTACTTAACTTTACAACTTAACCCTTTACAATGACCATACACAAAGAAGGATACAAGACTATTTCAATTATAGGTGCAGGTGTATTCATATTGATTATGCTATCACTGCAATACATCAACCCCACTTTACCCATCGTACACTCTATTCTTTCTGTTATTCTCGTTGCGTTTTGGTTATTCATAGTTTCCTTCTTCAGAATTCCATCAAGAAATTTCACTTATAATGAAAATGCCATTGTATCTCCTGCTGACGGTAAGGTGGTAGTGATTGAAGAAACATTTGACACAGAATATTTCAATGAAAAAAGACTGCAAATATCCGTCTTCATGAGTCCTGCTAATGTGCATGTCAACCGTTATCCTTTTTCTGGAAAAGTCTTGTACAGCAAATACCACAAAGGAAAATACTTGGTGGCCTGGGACCCAAAATCATCAACAGAAAACGAAAGACACAGCATTGTACTTCAAAACAATAAAGCGACTGTATTGGTAAAACAAATTGCAGGAGCATTAGCCAAGAGAATTGTAAACTATGCTAAGGTTGATGAACAGGCAGAACAAAATACCGAGCTTGGTTTTATCAAATTTGGCAGCAGGGTTGACTTATTGCTTCCACTTGACACAAAAGTGAACGTAAAAATTGGCGATCAAGTCAAAAACGGTGTTTCTGTTTTGGCAACCTTTGCTTAATTACAGTATATCTTTTAGTACAGCTAGGTTTTCTATTACGAAAGTGGGTACTACCTTTTCGTCATGCGGTTTTGCAGGATTAAAATAGATGGTATCCATTCCCATATTTTTAGCCCCGAGAATATCTACCTCTAAAGTATCTCCAATCATCACACATTGTTCAGCTTTAGACTGGGTTAGGTCCAATGCATACTCAAAAATAGCTGCATGTGGTTTCATGATTCCAGCTTGTTCAGAGGTGATGACATGTGTGAAATAATGATCAATACCGCAGTTTTTGATTTTCTGGTGCTGGGTTTTTTCAAAACCATTGGTGATCAAATGCATGGGATAGCCTTTTTCTTGAAGATAAGTGAGCACTTCCATGCAATGAGGAAAAAGGTTGGTTTTGGTGGGCAAAATATCCAGATAGCGCTCACTCATTTCCTTGGCAAGGGCTTCATCAGTAATTTTATAATCGACTAAAGTCCGCCACATCCTCTTCCACCTCAATTCTTCCCGATTGATATACCCTTTTCTAAATCGATCCCAATAAATCTCGTTGTGATGGTGATAGGTAGTATGAAAATGATGAAAATCAGCTGTTGCACGCTCATTCAGCTTCAACTCATGAAATAAATCCAATAAGGTAGCTTCAGAATTGCTGTCAAAATCCCAAATGGTATGATCTAAGTCAAAAAAAAGCTGATCGTATTTGTGTTGTTTCATGCTTTGCAAAGCTAAGCAAGGAAGAGTTCTTAACTTCGAAAAAAATTAGACCATGAAAGTAGTCATTACTGGAGCATCACAAGGACTAGGAAAATGCATGGCAGAGCATTTTGCAAAGGACGGACATGATCTGTTTCTCTGTTCGAGAAACATGGATAAATTACAAGCTTGGCAAGCTAAATTGATGGCTGACCATAAGGTTCAGATTACAAGTTTCAATTTTGATTTATCAATAGAAGAAGAAGTAAAAAAATTTGCTGCACAAGTATTGGCTGCAACTGATCATATTGATATTCTAATCAACAATGCAGGCACCTATGAGCCAGGAAGCACCTACAATGAGCCAGAAGGACAATTGGCCAAGGTGATGGACCTCAATCTTTTTTCTGCTTACCATTTAACCCGTGCTTTGTTGCCAGGAATGATAGCAAGAAAGAAGGGGCATATTTTCAATATGTGTTCGATTGCCGCGCTAAAGGCATATGACAACGGTGGCGCCTATAGCATTAGCAAGTGGGCACTGACCGGCTATACCAAAAATTTAAGAGAAGAGATGAAGCCATACAATATTAAGGTAAGCATGATTCATCCAGG
>JBEBDP010000015.1:0-3477 GCA_041156925.1 Bacteroidota bacterium
GAATGTCTTCACCAATTGCAGCATTGGCAATGATTCGCTGAGCTGCAACCCATTCTTCCATCTGACGTTTTTCTCTTGCTGAAATACGTTCAGATAAATAATTCGAATAAAAGAAAGTGCCGATAACGATTGTTACAGCCAGTAAAGACATGAGGAGTTTCCAGGTATTCGACTTTATCACACAACAAATTTGATGAATTAAGGCCGAGATGCAAACTATTTTACTGCCAAGACCCTATTTTTGCCTACTTCATGTCGATACAAACAACACAATTACCTGTAGCAGTCGTTATTCTGAACTGGAACGGAAAGAAATACCTCCAACAGTTTCTGCCATTCCTGTTAAAATCGACGTACACTGGGTTAAAAGTATATGTTGCAGATAATGGATCTACAGACGATTCTTTAGACTTTCTTAAGCAATCCTATCCCAATGTCATCGTAATTGACAACCAAAAGAATTATGGTTTTGCAGGTGGATACAATCTTGCTTTGCAGTCAGTCCCGGAAGAATACATTGTCCTTTTAAACTCTGATATTGAAGTTACTCCTGAGTGGATTGAACCAGCTATAGCATTATTTGAATCAGATCCAACAATAGGAGCTGTACAGCCTAAAATTCTTGATTACAAGAACAAGCATTCATTTGAGTATGCGGGTGCAGCAGGAGGATGGATTGATCGATTAGGATATCCATTTTCCAAAGGAAGAATTTTTGATATACTAGAATTGGATAATGGACAGTATAATAATAGTGAAGAGATTTTTTGGGCATCAGGCGCTGCAATGTTTGTTCGAAAATCTGCCTTCATGAAAGCAGGAGGTTTTGATGCATTTTTCTTTGCTCACCAAGAAGAAATTGATCTCTGCTGGCGCATGCAAAATGCAGGATATAAAATAATGTCTTGTCCGGGTTCCGTAGTCTACCATATCGGCGGAGGTACCCTGTCAAAAGATAATCCTAAAAAGATCTACCTCAACTTCCGAAATAACCTGATCATGCTTTGGAAAAACCTAAGTATTTCGGAAATCATGTGGATCATTCCGGTTCGCTTTGCATTAGATGCTATTAGTGCTTGGAAGAACCTGTTATCAGGGCAACCCTCATTTTTTACTGCCATCATGAAAGCGCATTTTTCGTTTTTTGGCTGGCTAATTAAAGGCAGAAAATCGTCCGTCAGTTTCACTAATTATACTATAGAGCCTAAGGGGGTTTATAAGGGTAGTGTAGTATGGGATCATTTTGTAAAAGGGAAGTCGAGGTTTTCAGAAATTATTCTCAAGAGGAATTGAAAATCTATTCTCTTTTCTTTATTTTTGCATCGCAAACAATAGATATGCAACACAATACAACTGATAGCGCTGATAAAAAAGATTTCGGAAGGAACTGGGTTTCTTCATCTCGTTTTCTTTTTCACGTTCAGCTATTTGCCTTTTTGGCCTTTGTTCTTGGTGGATGTTATGGATTGTACAGCATGAAGTATAAGGGCAAGCCAAAAGTGGAAATACCAGAAAGTACACAGTACACGCCAAAATACAAGTAAGAAATCTTTTTTCATTAAGATCTTATTGTTATTTTTGCAGCCCAATAAGCTCTTAATACGCGGAAGTAGCTCAGCTGGTAGAGCATAACCTTGCCAAGGTTAGGGTCGCGGGTTCGAATCTCGTCTTCCGCTCAGAAAATTCCATCTTATGATGGAATTTTTTATTTTTGAAGGTACGTGGTATCCACGCCCGCCCGGGTGGTGGAATTGGTAGACACGCAGGACTTAAAATCCTGTTCGCCGAAAAAGCGAGTGCGGGTTCGATTCCCGCCCCGGGCACAAAAAATCCCTGAAGTAATTCAGGGATTTTTTGTTTAAGAGATTTAGGGTTCCCTGCCTGCCGGCAGGCAGGGATTCCCGCCCCGGGCACAAGCTCCTGACTCAGGAGCTTTTTTTATTAACTTGCGTTCTATGTCTCACGGTAAATTAAGAGCCCAAAAAGACTGTTTAAACTGCGGTGCAGAAGTGTCCTCTCATTATTGCCCTGAATGTGGTCAATTGAATCGGGAACCTCGGTTCAACATGAAGGATTTGATTGGTGATTTTATTCATGATTTTACGCATTTTGACAGCAAGTTTTTCAGAACTACATTGTTCTTAATCACCAAACCTGGATTTCTTACCAAAGAATTTATTGAAGGAAAAAGATTGAAATACCTCAATCCTATACGGATGTATGTTTTTACATCTGCTATCTTTTTCTTTTTTCTTTACCTGGTTTATAATCTATCTGAAAAAGAAAACAATCCTGCATTACCTACTATTGCTGTTGCAGATGGATTTAAAGATGGCTTATCCACAGATAGTATAGGAGCCAAGAAAAACAAATCTCAAAGCGACACAATTGATATCAATTCTGAGTCTGGGTTTAAGACCATAGAGGAGTATGAAGAAAGTCAGGCTAAGTTGCCTGCTGACAAAAAAGATAACTGGTTAGAAAAATGGTCTACAAAACAAGAGATTCGTCTTGTCGACAAATTTAAAAATGATAGTGCCGGAACAATAGCCGGCGTGCAAAAGGAGTTTGTAAAAAGTTTACCCAGTTTAATGTTTATCTCACTGCCTTTTTTGGCCTTGTTCTTACAATTGATTTATATCAGAAGGAAATCTATCTCTTATGTAGATCATTTGTTGTTTCTATTGCATTTCTACATATTCAGTTTCATTATTTCTTTCTTCTTTGTACTTGCACTTATACTTACATCTTATGATTGGTTGGGCTGGATGGGTTGGGTGGCGACTGCACTCATGGTTTGGGTTAATCTATATCCTTTATTGGCCATGAAAAATTTCTACAACCATAGTTGGGGAGGTGTGATATTGCGCTATTTCGTTTTCGTAGTTGGAGCTTTTTTGATTTTCTTTTTCCTGTTCATAATATACTTGATCATAACACTGCTGAGAGTCTAACTCAGAGCGAGTTTTTCAGCATAAATCAACAAAATGACCGACAGCAATTCATTTTCACGCTTGCAAGAAATCCTAGACGAATTAAGGGAGAAATGTCCATGGGATAAAAAGCAAACTATTCATTCCTTAAGGCAACTCACTATCGAGGAGACTTATGAATTGGCGGATGCTATTGCCCAGGATGATTGGAATGGAATAAAAGAAGAGCTTGGTGATTTACTGCTGCATATTTTGTTTTATGCCAAGATAGCGACTGAACAAAATCAATTTACCATTCAAGATGTCATTGAAAGAAATAGAGAAAAATTGATTCATAGGCATCCTCATATTTATGGTGATGTTAAGGCGGAAGATGAGGAAGAAGTGAAACGCAATTGGGAAAACCTCAAATTGAAAGAAGGAAAGAAGTCGATTCTTAGTGGTGTTCCTCGATCATTAGCGCCACTGGTTCAAGCCATGCGTATTCAAGAAAAAGCCAAGCAGGTTGGATTTGAATGGGACAATAAAGAACAAGTTTGGGAGA
>JBEBDP010000016.1:0-3853 GCA_041156925.1 Bacteroidota bacterium
TCGACAAAACCCGAATAAAAATTAAGGTGAATCACTCCCCCATTTTTACCTAATGCTTTGATTTGATCATCTGTCATATTTCTTGGTACAGGACAAAGTGCGTATGTGCAACTGTGAGAGGCGATTACAGGTTTTGTGCTAGTAGCAATGGCATCATAAAAAGTTTGTTCGCCAACATGCGAGATGTCGACAATCATACCAAGCGCATTCATTTTTTTCACAATCTCTTTTCCAAATGTTGTTAGTCCGTATGGCCTACCCAAATTACGCTTTGCTCTTTCATCCGCTGCAGAACTTGCCCAAGAGGTTGAGTTGTTCCAAGTAAGGGTCATGTAGCGTGCGCCCCTGTTGTAAAGTGCTTCGAGGTATTCAATTTTATCTTCAATCATGTGACCCCCTTCAACACCCATCATTGCACCAAGCTTTCCTGCTTGAACAGCAGTTGAAAGTTCAGCTGGCGTTTTGACAAGCATCATTTTTGTGGGATTACGTTCTACGACTGCATACAATGAATCGATTTCGCGATTGGCAAATGCGTAGGCGGTTCCGTTACCATAATTTTCATCACAAAAAATTGAAAATACTTGTATATCGATACCACCTGTTTTTGTTCTATTCAAATCGGAGTGTGTAACACCTTTGAGTTGCATATCAAAGCTTTTGTTCTTTTCAATGCCAGTCGACAAGAAATCATTGTGTGTATCAATCACAATTGCTTTCTGATGCAATCGTTGATAAGATTGAGCCTTAGTATGTAGTAAACTGCCGAGTAATAAACCAGTGATAATCAGTTTTTGTTTCATACTTAATCATTGATAGCTTGGTACATAAGTACTTTGAAACGGTCGTGAACATCTCCGTGTGCAGCAGGATAAATATTGGTAAAGAAAAGCCCAACTATTTTTTCTTTTGGATCTGCCCAATAGGTTGTAGAAAACATTCCTCCCCATTGAAAACTGCCTTCATTGACAGGTAGCAAGGAGCTTCCTGTTTCAGTAGTGATACCAAAGCCTAATCCAAATTTATTTACACCATTATTCAATTCTCCGATTTGGTTTTGCGTCATCATGCGAACTGAATTTCTGCTTAGTATACGAACACCATTGTATTCACCTCCATTGAGCATCATTTGCATAAATATGGCATAGTCCATAATGGTGGAAGAGAGTCCGCCACCTCCACTATACATTGGAAAGTTCATGTTGGGGAAGTCGCGATAAATTTTTGTACCCTGTAGTGTTGAACTTTCAGGAGCACGAATGAGCTTGCCATTGAAACTCGAATAAAGAGAAACGAGTCTGCTTTGTTTATCGACTGGAATATTGAAATAGGTATCTTTCATTCCCAGTGGCTCAAATATTCTTTGACGCATAAAAGCATCAAGTGACATGCCTGATGTTTTCTCAACGAGATAACCAAGAATATCTGTGTTCATTCCATACAAATATTTTTCACCAGGCTGATGAAAAAGAGGAGTTTTTGCGAGCAGTTTAATATTTTCTTCAAGTGTTTGTTTCTCAATAGCGATACCACCGGTTGCACCTACTTTAGCATATATAGCAGTGGCCATTGGTGTTCCAATTTGCGGATAGGCGAAGCCTGCTGTATGTGTGAGTAGTTCACGAATGGTAAATTCTTTCTTGGCAGGGACCGTAGTGTAGGTAGTATCTTTTTCGTTGTATTTGTCAATTACCTTCATGTTTTTGAATTCAGGAAGATATTTGGATACAGGTTCATCCAGTAGAAATTTTCCTTCTTCGAACAAGATCATCACAGCGGTGCTGGTGATTGCCTTTGTTTGTGAGGCAATGCGGAAAATATGATCAGTCCGCATAGGTGTTTTCTTTTCTAAATCGTCATAACCAAATGCTTTGAAGTATTCTATTTTACCATTTCTCATGATCAATCCTACTCCACCATTGATCCAGTTATTATCGACCCAACTTTGAATATTTTTATCTGCTGTTGTTAGGCGTGTTGGATTTAAAGATGGTTTAGTAACTACATCTTTAATTTTTTGTTCAACGCCTTTGATGGTGGAGGAAACAGAATTTGACTTGCTGCTGATGTTTTGTGCTATAGTTGCAGGCGCCACACTCAGTAGCAGAAGAGAGAAAAGAAAATTTTTCATATTGAAAGAGGTGAGGATTGAAGTTAATTAAAAACTTCTTTCTTCTATGCGTGCTTTAGGTAGGATACCCGATTTAAAATAGCGGGATGCATCTAATATGTATTGATAGAACTGGTATTCTTCGCTGAAGGCAACTAGTTCATAGGAAGGACGCCAAAGTTTCATGAATCTTTCCAGATCACGATCATTGAATCGAGTGATTTGTCGCACCAATGCTTTTGTGAACCTGCTATCGACAAATTTTTCCTGTTCTTCTACAATGAGTCGGTTTTGAAAGCTCCGCATCACTTTATTTTTCCTGAATTTAAATGATGCGATCAAGCTGTTAGGGTCTAGGTTACCTGACGAGGTGATTTGTAAGCCACTGGGACTTAGCTCAAAAATCTTGCGGTAGCGTTCTCTGTTTTCGAGTGAGTCTTGTCGGTACGATTTTCCTACCACTACCACTTCCTTGAGGGTTTGGTATCTGTCTTGCACCACAATTTGCAGGGAGACATCAAATCCCGCAGGGTAGTTGATTTGTTTTACTGGGAAGTAGTTGGTCGACTTCCCACGATAGGTGAAAGAGACTGAATCGTCTTTTCCAACATTGATGCCATACCTACCGATGGAGTCTGTAAATGTAATTTCCCCTTTTTTACTCATCACTTTTACTGCAGGGATGGTGACCATTCTGGTAGAATCATAAACTTTACCTGTCAGCCAAATTTGGGAATTAGCTATTAGTGAAGTATTGATAATCAATATGATAAGTAAAATTCTCACGATGTGCGAAGCACCCATTTTTCAATAACAGACGGATAATGTTCGTGTTCTAATCGGTGAATTTTTTCAGCCAATGAGTCGGGCGTATCATTTGGATCAACCACAACTTTCGCTTGGAAAAGGGTTTTACCATGGTCATATTCTTCATCTACCAGGTGAATAGTGATACCACTTTCCTTTTCGCCAGCCTGAATCACTGCTTGGTGGACATGTTCGCCATACATTCCTTTGCCACCATAGGCTGGCAGGAGTGCAGGATGTATGTTGACTATCTTATTATTATAGGTATTGATGAGTTTATCAGGGACTTTCAAAAGAAAACCAGCGAGTATAATATGTGTAATACCTTGATTTTTAATTAATTGTACATATTCATCGGTTTCCATGAATTTTTTCTTCTCCAGCAGCAAGGTTGGGATCTTGTTGCGTTGGGCAATGTCTAATACGCCAGCTTGTTGTTTATTAGATACAATTAATGATATATGTATATTATCATGATTTACAAAGTGTTGAATGATTTTTTCCGCGTTGCTGCCTTTACCAGAAGCAAAAATGGCCAATTTTGCTTTTCCGGGTTTCATGATACCCATTCTTCTGAGTATTTTCTTCTCGTAGTTCCAAAAAAAGGGGAATTGACCGAAAAAGAAAGCCACAATCATTAATATAACCTGATAGCCAAATACAAGCATGAATATGCGGAGAAGTAATTTCCAGAGCCAGAAGGTTGATTCGTTAAAGCCAACCCATCCGGTAATGTATCTCGAAATAACGGCTGTGGTAGTACCTGTAACGGCAAAAGTGCATAGAATGAGTAGTAATTGAAGAGAAGATACATTCCACTTTTGCTGCAGTTTGTTTAACATGATGCAAAGAGAAGAAAAAAAGGGATTCATCCTCTATTTGAGGCTGCTATTTCTTTGAATGGTAAGAAGACTTACGGTTTTATGACAATCAACT
>JBEBDP010000017.1:0-3488 GCA_041156925.1 Bacteroidota bacterium
TTAGTTAAATAGTTTTTTCACATCAGTCTTTACTACTTTGCCCATTGCATTTCTCGGAAGCTCATCTACCCAAATGTAATGTTTAGGGCATTTGTAATTGGGTAATTGTGTTCTTATCCACTTGTTTAATTGGCTATTATCATCAGGCGCTTCTCCTACAATTGCAACAACAATTTTTTCGCCCCACTCTTCATCGGGAAGAGCAACAACAGCACAATCCTTAACTAATTCATGTGTACGAAGTACTTCTTCAATCTCTAGTGCTGATATTTTATAACCTCCAGATTTAATAATATCTACTGAGCTTCTACCTATAATTTTATAATAATCATTTTCTAGTACACACATATCGCCTGTTTTAAACCAACCATCAACAGTGAATGCTTTTGCTGTTTCATCTGGTTTCTGCCAATAAGATTTAAAAACATTTGCGCCTTTTATCAGTATTTCTCCAGGTTCTCCATTGACTATATCATTGTATGTTTCATCTACTACACGAACTGAGACACCTGGTAATGGTTTGCCTACAAAACCTGCTCGTCTTTCACCATCATAGGGGTTACTGATTCCCATTCCGATTTCGGTCATACCATATCTTTCAAGTAAAGTATGTCCGCTTATTAATTTCCATTTTTCCATTATTGAAACTGGAAGTGCAGCTGAACCACATACCATCAATCGAAACTTCGACATAGCGGAGAATAATTCATCTTGTTTTTCTTTTGCTAATGTTTCCCAATAGGCAATCAGTTTAAAATAGATGGTGGGGACAGCCATAAACACATTGATCTCACCCTTCAAGAATAACTCAAATACTTTTTCAGCTGAAAAGTTGGGTAAGAATTCACAAATCGCTCCTATTCTATTAGCACAACCAACAACATTGACAATACCATGCACATGATGAAGCGGTAAAACACAAAGCGTATGATCTTGATTACTCCATTTCCATGCATGGATTAGTGTTTCCATTTGAGCCTTAAGATTACCGTGGCTTAGAACAACCCCTTTAGGTTTATTGGTTGTCCCACTGGTATAGAGAATCATTGCAGGATCTTCATCTGATAATTCAGGCAGCGGAGAGAGAGATGACTTTATATTATGGTCAAGCACCATTAATTCAATCTGGTGTTGTTGACAATATGCTGATAAAAGTGATTCGTATTGACCAGAAATGATAATGATTTTAGCAGCTGTATCTTCAATTACATATTCTAAAGAAGGTAGAGGATGGCTTAAGCAAAGTGGTACTGCTATTGCACCTGAAAGCCATATTGCTTTTTGAACACTAACATAATCAAATCCAGGATCTACCATGTATGCAATGCATTTGCCTTGAATTTGATTGTTGATTTGAAGAATTGTAAAACAAATCTCTTTAGAAGATTCATCTAATTGGTTGAAGGTCCATTTGTATTCTCCTTCTATGACGGCTATCTTTTCTCTATTTATCATTATACTATAAATATACATGCTTTGAATAATGACAAACTATGTTTTAAAAAATATTGTAAATTGTTCTGATGGAAATACAAATTAGATTGGTAAGTGTTAAAGAGGTTGCCGAGCTTAAGGCACTCGCAAGAACAGCATTTGCTCAAACATTTACTGATCACAACCAGCCTGAAAACGTAGAAAAATATTTGGATGAGAGTTTTACAATTGAAAAACTCACTGAGGAGTTGAACAACAAAAACTCACAGTTCTTTTTTGCTTTAGTTGATAATATTCCTGTTGGTTTTTTAAAAGTTAATATTGGAGATGCACAAACAGAATTGAAAGAGGCTGATGGTATGGAGTTACAACGCATTTATGTTTTGCAAGATTATCATGGCAAGTCGGTTGGGCAAGTGCTTTTCGAGAAAGCCAAATCTTTAGCCATTGAAGGGGGTTATCCTTATTTATGGTTGGGTGTTTGGGAAGAGAACCACCGTGCTTTGAACTTCTATCGTAAAAATGGGTTTTTGCCTTTTGACAAACATATTTTCAAAATGGGGGATGAAAAGCAGACCGATTGGATGATGAAGTTGGAGTTTAAATAAACAATCTATAAACTCATTTAGAATTCAAATTTTTAAAGACCTATAATTTCACGCCAACTGTAAAGAAGAAATTTCTTGGTTCTGCAGTTAACAAACCTGGACCAGGATATCCACTTGATCTTCTGGTGAAATACTTTTCATTCATGAGGTTATTAATTCCGCCTTTCACAAAAAATTGTGTGCTGAAATTATAGGTACCACTTATATCAATCACTTGATAGGAAGGTATGAGTCCGTTTACACTATTTGCAGTTGGTGTGATGGTATTGTTGGCGTCACTAAATGCCTCTGATACATAACTATACTGTGCAGTGACCGTGAGTTTTTTCTTGCTGTAGGTAAGTCCTGTTCTGTAAATATTTTGAGGAGCATTCTCAACCCTGTTGTTTTTAATATTGGTCTTTACAAGATTATTGCCTTGTCGTGTAATCACTTTGAAGTCGGCATACCTTGCATCAATCAGTGCTACAGAAGCGAAGGCCGTGATGTTTCCCCATTTTGAATTTGGCGACCATGCTTTAATGGGATTGAATTCAACCAATGCTTCAATACCCTTGCTGTTACTGTTTCCAACGTTGGTGCGTAGGTTATAAAAACTACCATCTGTATTTTGTTGGGCAATCAGGCCAATACGGTTGTTGTATTGCAATACAAAACCACTTACATCAAAGAATAAGTAGTCTTTGATTCTCCCACGATAACCAAGATCTATATTATAGCCTTTGGCATCTTTTAGGTTTTGATCTATAACATCAGTAGTTGGATTTCCTGATAAATCGCTGAACAAAACAGGTCTGTATGCTTGTGAATAGTTAGCATAAATCTCGGTTTGTCCGATGTGGTATTCAGCGCCAATACCAGCTAATAGAAATTGACGGGTCTTATTTTGATTAGCAATTTTAACTTCTGAGTTACCATTCAGGTTTACTCTTCCATCAGCTGTGTTTTGAATATTTTCAATTCTTACTCCCGGAATAATAGCAAGATCTTTACCTATTCTCAAAATATTTTCAGCAAACAATGCAGTATTGGTTGTATGAAAATCAAGATCGGTAGGATAAGGATTGATGGTGTTTAAATTAAATTCGTTACCAGTATCTCCTTTACCATTTTGTAAACGGAAAGTATTGCCTCTGAAATAACGAAGTCCTGTCGAGAAAGAGTTTTTTATTTTACCAATGGCATAGTCAGTAATATATCTTACTTCAGCGCCGAAATTGCGGTATTGATCAACATCCACTCTGCGATTGCTGAATTGTGATGAAGTGTTGTTGACGCTATCAGCTATGTTTGGAGTTTGCATAAAGCCAATGCTGTTGCGTGCCCCAGTCATGGCGAATGTTTTTAGATTTAATCTGCTTTTGTCGCTGATGGTATAGTCGAGATTTATAGCTGCAATATTCCAATCGACTTCAAACCAGTTGCGTTGACGAAGGCTCTGGTATG
>JBEBDP010000018.1:0-3043 GCA_041156925.1 Bacteroidota bacterium
TTCTACAATATCCCTCACGCTTTGCACACCATGAAAATGACCAAAAAGACGATCTTGACCTTGTTCTTGGGCCCATCTCCCATTACCATCCATAATGATGGCAATATGTTGAGGTACACGATTAGGGTCAATCTGGTGTTTTAGCGACATGGTGCAAAATTACATCTTTTTAGGGAGTCCTACTATCTGATATCTACACACTTGTAGGAATTGAAGGACATCGAAAGAGTGAGTTCAGCAAAAACATACTGGTCTTTTTGCTGACTAAATCCACGTTGTTTACCAGCAACCCCTAACATGGGAACAGTGAGAGATCGATCTTGTAGAATATAACCGGGTGTTCCAGGGGTAAACATATTTGCTCCTACATAAGTAGTGCTTACATCATCTAAATAGTCTGTTGTAGTAAACCTATAAGCAACTTCAAAGCCAATATTCAGGTTACGGTAAAAATTATATTTAACACCCATTCCAACAGGAAAACAAAAAGCATTTTGAGCGTATGGTTTGGTTTGTCCTTCTGTCATTCTCCTGTTCAGGTCGTGCGGATCTTCGTCTCCAGGAATAAAAGCATAAGGGTCAAAACTGAATGCACCCACACCGAAAGTTACATAAGGGGTGAAGCGGTAATCCGGACTACCGGGCAGAAATTTAAAAAAGTTGAAGTCGCCCTGAATAGTCAACTCAGCAATATCAGTATTGAAACTCAAGTTTCGTTGACGCTCAAAAGGTGTTGTATTGTATTTATCGGCATACCCCAATTTTGCAAAATGTGCATTAGCCCTTAAAGCGACATAACTACCAAACTGCTTTCTAAAAAACAAGCCTACTGCAGGTTTAAGCCTATTCACTCTGCTTCTATTCATATCCCCAAAATAATGACCAGCACCAACAGAAATACCAAGCTCTGCTTCATGATGAATAGCATTGGGCTGTGCTATCGTGGTTGCACTAAAAGCCAAAAACAAGATGATGAAAAATGAGTTCTTGAACATCATACTGTAAAAATAAGGTTACGGACGTCTATTTCGTGTATCGAATCCCCAAGTTAACTTTTCTCTAAGTGTTCTCAGGAAATTGTTTTCATTTAAACGCACAAGGTTAAAGGAAAAGGCTTCTTTTTTTACTGCTAGTTGTACCGTTTTCGCTACTACCTCTTTTCGGGAGTCCAGCGTACAGATAAAATCATCTGATCTGCCTTCTACTTCAAAAGAGATAACGTTGTTATTAGGTACAACTATTGGTCGGATATTGAGGTTATGAGGCGCTATTGGAGTAATAACAAAACTTTCGCTTTCAGGGAAAACAACTGGACCACCACAACTCAAAGAATAACCTGTTGAGCCTGTTGGAGTCGAAACGATTAATCCATCTGACCAAAACGTATTCAAGAATTCGCCGTTCAGATAAGTATGGATCTTAATCATTGGGGAAAACTCTCGCTTGTGTATCACTACTTCATTTAAAGCAAAGGGTTCTTCGCCAAAAAGTGGAATACTTGCATCTAAATGCAACAAGCCTCTTCTATCTAACACATAGGTTCTGTCTTGCAAAGCCTTTACCGCCGCCTCAATATTTTCTTTTCCCAAACTTGCCAAGAACCCTAGTCGCCCGTAGTTAATACCCAAAACCGGAATCTGTTTATCTCTTACCAGACAAACCGTGTCTAGTAATGTGCCATCACCACCTAATGATATCAAAGCATCTGTCTGCTCATCCAAATCTGATGCTCCAGCAAAGACGCTTGACAAACCAGTTAGCCCAGCATACTGATCCAGTAATGATTTATAAACCACAGCTTCAATTCCAGCATCTTTCAACAAATCCAATAGACTTGTAAGATCCTGTTCTTGTAAGGTTTGACCACCTCTACTATAGATTGCAACCCTCATGTGTAGATTTGAAATTAAAGGTACTAATTCCTGACATCTGCTTTATGAATAAACAATCCATTTTCTCCTTTTTGGTTAAAACTATATTCCACTCTTAATACAATATCATAAATACTAATGATATCCAGTCCAATGCCCCCAGAATAAATCAGCTTGTTGTTAAGACTATTGGTCATTATATTATTCTTGTTATAGACATAGCCTGCATCTCCATAAGCTTTGATGTAAAACCGAAATGGAATACTGTTGTATGTTTTTGAACGTAAGCCCGTATTGAAACGAACAGCAGCAATTTCCTTACCGATTGTATTTCTGATATATCCGCCTGCTACGCCATCTACAACATAATATTCCAACCCTCGCATAAATGATTCATTGTATCCCAAAAACGATTGATTAAAAAAGGGTTGATCGAATGGTAATTTGATATTTCCTTCTGCGAATGTGGAAATGTAAACCTTATTCGGAAGTGTAAAATATTTACCGAAACGCAATTGCAATTGAGTGAGGTTTACATTTTTGCCAAAACCTCTTTTTAAGAAATCGATTTCAATGGAAGTACCTCTGGTTGGATAGGGTATATAATTGAGATCAAAATACTGATAAGTATACCTCAATTCTGGATAGACTACTCTTTGTTTACTGCCACCTAAATAATTGGAGTTGAGTCGTGTTACTGTATCAGCTATTGATTCACCCTGTACACCAAGCCTAACATAATGCCTTACGATAGATCCTTCACGATAAGAATATAAGCCACCAGCATAAAATTGTTCTCGTATAAATTTTGATTGATCCTTAAAGAAGACTTGTTTGTTGTCTTTTGTATCATAGTTCAATTCTCTGTTACGAGAATAGGAGAAATCAAATCCCCAACCATGTCGGAGCGAATTATCAGAAAACGGATTGTAATACCGCAACGCAGCTCTTTGTGTATAGCCATTGATCAACCAAGCATTCAATCTGTCATTTCTGCCCGTAATATTCTGACCAATAAATTTCATTCCGTAATTAACCCTGTCTAAACTCAGATCATAATCCTTGATCCAAACATTTAAATTTCTGTCGATGGGTTTCAAATAAGGCAAGGGGAAAAAATACCACCGCTCTTTTACATCAGCATATATATCCATAGAATCGCTAACCCAATT
>JBEBDP010000019.1:0-12108 GCA_041156925.1 Bacteroidota bacterium
GAAATGGAATTGATGGTGGAATATGGAATGAAACCATTTGATGTTTTGCGTGCTGCAACAGCTGTAAATGCAAAAGCATTCAGACTTGATGATCGTCTGGGTTTTTTAAAGCCAGGTATGCTTGCAGATGTTTCTATCTTTGAAGGTAATCCGGCAGAAAAAATATCTGATGTCAGGAAAGTGCTGTTTATTATGAAAGAAGGGGCTGTAGTTAGAAAAAATTAAGGATTAAATCCTTTCGTGTTTTTGAACCATTTTCAAGACATGAATGAAAAAATCTTTGTTGCCCGAAATTCCTTTTTCTTCTTTTAAGAAGGTATTCATCGTTTCAATAATCTCTTCCTCTGATTTTTTTTCACGGGCGAGTTGTATGGTTTTATTTCGAATGCTAGTCAGCATATCGCGGTAAGTCCTCATTTCTTTCATACCACTGACTTTTCCATGTCCGGGTACAATTTTTGATTCTTCATCTGCAACATTTATGATGTAATTCATCGCGTTAATCATCCCATAAATATCACCACCATTGTTTTGATCAATATAAGGCAGTCCAGTAGTTACAAATAAATCTCCGGTATAAAAAACATTTGCCTTCTTGAATTGAACTAATACATCTCCATCTGTGTGTGCGTTCCTTAAATGTGTTAACTCAATTATTTCTTGGTCGTCGTACAACTGTATTCTTTCAATAAAAGTAATAGTGGGTAAACCTTTTACAGGGTATGCTTTTTGCACTAAATTTTCAGGAGCAGAAAGCGTCCTGTCTTTTTCCATTTTGATGCGCGCATTTTCATGAGACACAATTGGAATCATTTCAGCACCGAATATCAAATTTCCATTGGTGTGTTCATAATGAAAGTGAGTATTGATGATGAAGGAGGGCTTTCTAGGTGTGATTTTTTTGAGTTGCTGTTTTATTTTTGGGGCAAGGACAGACCACTGGTCATCAATCAAGATCAATTTTTGTTTTCCATTGTATACGCCTGTATTCGCTCCATTACCACTGGGCTGAATGATATAGTGATTGGGTTTAATTAAAGTCAATTCCTCTTTTACATTAACTTGTTTTTTTTGAAGCGAATCAAAATTGATTGTTTGTGCATATGAGGATTGCTGCCAGCAATAAGTGCAAATAAATAGTAGTAAAAATCTTTTTACCCTCATCTATGCAAATTAAAATCTAAATCCTACATGGATGGCGTAACGAAATCCCAAGCCCCTACTTTTAGAGCTTCCGGTTGTATAAACTTCTCCCTCATTATTAAGTCGTGCATAAGCAGGAATATATTGACCTACAAAATCACTCAGTGTTCTGAATAGAAATGATTGTTGTTCTTTTTGCAGTGTGGTATTCAACCCTACATTAAAATTATAGAATCCCAAACCAGGCCCGCACATGGCCATATCGATTGCCCAATGTTTGCCAAATAAAAATTGGTATCCTAGCTGACCTCCAATTGTAAGCATAGTTAAATCCAATTCTGTAGTAATATCACCAGTAAATGCACTGGTGGTGTAACTCCAAGTATTGGTTTTATTCATGTGGTTAAATGCCACAAATGGACCAACATAAAGTCCGTGTGGTGTTTTGAACTTATTCTCTTTCACTAAATAAAACCGCATATCCGCTGAAATATGAAAACCCTTGTCACCATTATTTTGTAAAAGGAATACGCTGCTATCAGTAGATCTGCCTTCTAGAGCTTTAATTCTAGGGAAAGCCAATGTTCCCACATTTAAACTGATACTCTTGTTGTTTTTTAATTGCCTTTCAAATCCAAAGATTATGGCATTTTTACCAAAAAAGTAGAGACTAGATATATCAAGCCTGATGGTGTTTTTTAATGTTGAATCCTTGGGTGCTGACTTTTGAGCAAATGAAGTTGCTACTATAAATGTGAATAAGAGCGACTGAATTAAGTGTTTCATTTTAAAACGGGGGATTCTTTTTAATTTAAATTGAAGTTATCTTAAATTTTCTTGATAAATTCAATAGTTCATCATCCCTTTTAAATTATTAATATGCGCTACAGCTTTATTCTCGCCGTCTTATGTTTTTTTACGCTCGCGGGTTTTGCACAGCAACCAAGTGAAGAGCAATGGGAATCTATGTTCAATGGTAAAGATTTGAGCAAGTGGAAGCCTAAAATTAGAAATCATGCTGCTGGCGATAATTATGGCAATACCTTCAGAGTTGAGGATGGTAAAATTGTAGTGAGGTATGACGCTTATGATAAATTCAATGAAAGGTTCGGGCATTTGTTTTATTACAAGACCTTTAATTATTACCGTATTCGTCTAGAATATCGTTTTGTCGGCGAACAAGCAAATGGCGGTCCGGGTTGGGCTACACGAAACAGTGGTATTATGGTACACGGACAAACACCAGAATCAATGGGGAAGGACCAGGATTTTCCTGTAAGCATTGAAGTGCAATTGTTAGGAGGAGATGGAAAGAATAAAAGAACAACTTGTAATCTGTGTACACCTGGTACCAATGTTGAAATGAATGGTAAACTATTTACACCACATTGTATCAATTCTAAATCGGAGACCTATCATGGCGACCAATGGGTAAAAGCAGAAGTGCTAGTATTAGGAGATTCTGTAATCAAACATTTTGCCAATAGGATGGAAGTACTTTCCTATCAAAAACCACAAATTGGCGGTGGTAATGTTGATGCACAAGAAGTGAAATGGGGAGTTGATGGTATGTTATTGAAAGGTGGAACAATCTCTCTGCAAAGTGAGAGCCATCCTGTCGAATTCAAAAATATTGAAATTCTTAATCTTGAGGGATGCATGGATCCTAAGGCAACTAATTACAAGTCTTATTACCTAAAATCCAAGCCAGAGGATTGTATATATAAGAAGAAAAAGTAAGTTACTTTTTTAAAGCAGCTAGAAATTGCTTGACCAGTTCATCTAATTTATTGTTCTCGATCCAACGTGCAACAATAACAAGATCATTTTCATTGTCAACATAAATCATATTTGTACCATTGCCAATATGTGCATAAGCAGATGCAGGCGCTGAAGGAAGGAACTTTTTATCGGTATTGAGAAAGAAGTTCATGAATCCATATCCTGTATTGGCAGGAGTGGGTGTAGTTGATAATTTTATCCAGTTACTATCAATCAACTGTTTTCCATCCCAGTTCCCATTTCTTAAAGTTAGTAATCCAAATCTAGCCATGTCTATGGCGCTGATGAAAAGTCCTCCCCCAAAATGACCGCCACCGCTAACTGATTGAATTTGTTTGCCATCCAAAACAATCCATGAATTTCTATAGCCTGTCCAATGCCAGTTATTTGAAGCTCCGATTGGCTCCATAATATTTGTCCTTAAAACTTCAGGCAAAGGTTTGTGCCAAACTGCAGTCGCGGCAAGCGCTAATGCATTAACACGTGTATCATTATATTTATAAACGGTTCCCGGTTCATTTCTTTTTCTTGTCAGCCATTCTTGTGTTTTGTCATTTGGACGATCAGCCCAATCTGGTTTTCCCCAAAGTGTTCCTTCCCAATCACTTGTTTGTCTGAGCATATGGTTCCAAGTGATTTTTTTATTGTGCTCTGATGCAAATGGCATGATGAAATGAGATTTGCCGAGATCTTCGGGTTTGCGGTAAGTTTCAGGATCATAAGGTTCAATCAGTTGAACATAGTCGCCTACTTTATCATCAATAGAACGAATAAGACCCTTGTCAACAGCCAATCCCACTAAAACCGATAAAAAACTTTTGGTTACACTATTAGTTTGTTCTGAATAATCAATATCACCCCAACTACTTATGATATAACCTTTGCGTATGATTACTCCAGAACTGGATTTTCTAGTGGCAAACGGACCAACAGCATCGCTAAATGGCTCTTTGTAAAAGTTGACTATTTGTGCCATCTCTTGGTCTTTAGGCACTTTCGTTTCATGCTCAACAGCAAACTGGATAGCTTTTTCTAACAATATGCTATCCATTCCAACATCGTTGGCTGATTTTTTCTCCCATTGCGATGCAGAAGGGAAGTATGGTTTTGTAGTAGTTGTTTTTTTCTGTGCAAATGCAATTCCGAAACTTGAAATAGCAAGTAGTAACAAGATTTTTTTCATGGTAATAAAGTTCGACTTTTTTTGGCTACCTTAAACTCAATATTTTTTGATGAAACCGATTGACGCTATAGTTGTTGAAAGTACTAGAAACTGGATCAGGGATATTGTCATTGGATTAAATTTTTGTCCCTTCGCACGCCAACCCTTCAAAGAAGAATTGATACTATATAAAGTAGATGAAACCACTGATACAGCGGTTGCTTTGGAGTCATTTATCAATACTTGTAGATTTTTGGAGGATAATCCTGAAATAGAAACTGCATTATTGATACTACCGAATGGATTTTCTGATTTCGATGAATATTTAGATTTAGTTGATTTATCAGAAAAACTGTTGAAGGCAGAAGGTTTTGAAGGGGTCTATCAAGTAGCAAGTTTTCACCCCGACTATATCTTTGCTGGTTCAAATGATAATGATCCTGCAAATTATACCAATCGGTCACCCTATCCCATGCTGCACTTGCTTAGAGAGGACTTATTATCGATTGCGATTGATAAGCATGCCAACGTGGATGATATACCTCGCCAGAATATTGCAAAGGCGCAATCACTCGGACTAGAGTATTTCAAAAAGATGAAATTTTAATAACCTTTTCTACTAAAAAGTGAAATCCGAGTTTAGAAAACTTTAATTACTTTAGAAGTCATAAACAGTTCAAATGAAAAAAAATCTCCTTGCCATTGCCTTGTTATTTAGCACAGGCCTCTACGCACAACAACGTCAAGCTACACCAGCTGCGCCAGCGTCAGCGCCAAGTGCAGTAGCAACAGAACAAAAAGCGACAAACAATAATATTCCTTTCAATCCTGATTATTATATAAGTGCTGATCACGAGATAACTATTAAGGGAGCAAAAGTCCCTTATAAAACCGTGACCGGTATGATGCCAGTTTGGGATACTGAAGGAAAGGTGCAAGCGGGAGTATTCTTTACTTATTATGAACGCAGTGATGTAAAGGACAGAGCAGCACGTCCTTTGTTGATCTCCTTCAATGGTGGTCCGGGTACTTCTTCTTTATGGATGGAGTTAGGTTACACTGGTCCTCGTATCGTGAACATAGATGATGAAGGCTATCCTTTGCAGCCCTATGGATTAAAGGATAATCCACATTCAGTATTGGATGTAGCGGATGTTGTTTATGTAGACCCTGTTAATACTGGTTTTTCAAGAGCAGTAAGTAAGGATATTCCCACAAGTAGATTTTTTGGTGTAACGGCTGATATTAAATACTTGGCCGAGTGGATCAATACGTTTGTTTCAAGAATGAACCGTTGGGCTTCTCCGAAATATCTAATTGGTGAAAGTTATGGTACTGGTAGGGTTTCAGGCTTGGCATTGGAATTGCAAAATGTACATTGGATGTTTGTGAATGGTGTAATTCTAGTTTCACCAACAACCTTGGGTATTGAAAGAGATGGTCCGGTTGGTGCTGCATTGCGTCTGCCTTATTATGCAGCCACTGCATGGTACCATAAGCAGTTGCCTGCTGATTTACAATCAAAGGATTTGACCGACATGTTGCCCGAAGTAGAAAAATTCACTGTAGATGAATTGATTCCTGCAATGGCAAGAGGTGGATTCCTTGAGGAAAACAAAAAGAAGGAAATCGCTAAAAAAATGTCGAGGTACTCTGGTATATCAGAGCAGGTTATTCTTCAGAACAATTTAGATGTGGCTTTGGGTTTGTTTTGGAAAGAGTTGTTGCGTGAAGAAGGATATACCGTTGGTCGTTTAGATTCTAGGTACAAGGGTATTGATAAGAGAAATGCAGGTGAGCAACCCGACTTCAATGCTGAATTGATTTCATGGGAACATTCATTTACACCAGCAATCAACATGTACATAAGAGAGGAATTGAAATACAAAACAGATCTTAAATATTATGTATTTGGTCCGGTTCAACCTTGGGACAGATCAGGCGATAAGACAGGAGAGAACCTCCGATTAGCAATGGCTGAGAATCCTTATTTACATGTGTTAGTGCAGTCGGGATATTATGATGGCGCATGTGATTATTTCAATGCACAATACAATATGTGGCAAATGGATCCTAGCGGAAAACTTAAAGACAGAATGAGTTGGGAAGGATATAGAAGTGGACACATGATGTATTTGCGCAGACCAGATTTAGAAACCAGTAACCAAAGCTTGAGAGATTTCATCAAAAAAACTACTCCTAAAGCTGGACAATCAGCCAAGTACTGATTTGGATAAAGCATAGTGTTATGCAAACAATAAAGCGATTTCTTTTCTTTCTGCTGATGCTGCTTTTTAGTCAAGTAACATTTGCACAACAAGAAATATTTCCATACAAAGGGAAGTTGATCATTATTGGTGGTGGAGATATACTGGATACTATGTACAATCTTTTTGCCAAAGAGATTGGTGGAAAAGATCAGCCGATTGTATACATTCCAACTGCTACCGATGATGAGCCTTGGATTCAAGCAGGCCAACATCTGGTTAAATTTACGAGTCGCGGTTTCACCAATCTGACAACAGTCCATACCCGCGACAAACAAAAAGCAAATGACCCCGTTTTCATCGATCGCATACGCAAAGCAAAAGGTGTATTCATCGGTGGTGGAGATCAAGCTAATATCGCAGCTTCATTTCTTGGTACAGATGTACACAAGGAACTCATTGCATTATTGAGCCGCGGTGGTATCATCATGGGAACATCAGCAGGCGCAACCATCATGGGAGAAGTTATGATTACAGGATGGGAACAACGCAAAGCACCCCATGTGCAACACCAATATCCCGCTGGATTGGCTTTCATGAAAAACACTTCAATTGATCAGCACGTATTGGTCAGAAATAGGCAGTTTGATTTGATACCGATGATGGAAACTAATCCCAATTTATTGGGTATGGCACTAGATGAAGCGACTGCTGCATATGTTCAAAGAGATAGTATTCAAGTTGTTGGACGCTCTTACATGATGATTTTCGATCACCAAGATTGGAACAACCAGAAAAAAGAATGGGGAAAGGTTTATAAGCCTTTCATGATGTATTCAGAAGGAGAGGTTTACCGCTTTAAAAAATAAATTTATTTAATGCAGTCAAGAATGCTGATGGATTTTCTTCCATGGGCACATGTCCGGTTTTGGGAATGACCACTAATTCACTTCTTTGAATATCTTTCTTGAATAAATAGGAATTGCTCACATCAATCAGTTGGTCTTGTTCGCCCCAAATAATTAATGTTGGCGTTTGTATATTTTTTATTTTTTCGCCGCTTCCAAATTGTCTTTGTTTAAAAATATCAAGTGTAGCTTTTCTGTTTCCTTTTCTCAATAGTAAATCAAAATATCGTTGCACTAGTTCATCATTTACTTTTGATTTATCAGCATAAACATCTTCTATGCTTTTTTTGATGAGACTACGTGGTGTAAACTTTACCAATACATCACCAATTACAGGCATCGCGGCCAACTTAAATCCAATATTTCCTTTTTCATTTTTTTTAGGGTAACCGCCTGAGTTTACCAATACCAATTGATTTACTTTTTCAGGATAAATGAGCGCTTGATTCCAAGCAATGCTTCCTCCAAGTGAGTTTCCTACTATTGTGTAGTGATGTACGCCAAGATGGGTAAGTAAAGAGTCGATGAACGTATTGTAAAAACGTATGGAATAATCCCTATTCGGATTTGGTCCAGTTAATCCAAAAGCTGGTAGATCAAATCGAATGACTCTTTTTTTATCTATCAGCGCAGGAACAATACTGTCCCATGTATGTAAACTGGAAGAAGTGCCATGAACAAGTACCAATGGAGTGCTATCGCTTGGATTGCCTTCATCTCGATAGTGAACACTCATTCCCATAACAGGGATGAATTTTGAATGTTCATTGGTGTATTTCCTTTTCAGTTCTTCCAAAGGGATATCTGATTTATACAAGAAACCCATTGCAGTTGCAATACTTATGGCTAGGGTCAAAACTATTTTTGTAGTCATTTTGCTAACTGTATTTAAGGTGTCCCAATAAATTCAATATTTACTTCTTCTCCTTCACTAAATAAAGATGATGCAGTATATACTATGAGATTTGTATCCTGATGTTTTATTGTAATTTGATAGTAGTTGCCATAGAATACAATTTTTGCAATAGATGCGTTTCCTTCAGCTTGCTTAGTTGCACTGATCAGAAGTTCTTCAGGGCGAATGAATTTTCTTGTTTCAGGTATTTGTAATTTTTCTCTCAAAGGATCTTCAAGTGCAATGAAATTAAATTCACCTAGAAGCCCCGCTACATAAGCATTAACAGGATAATAGTAAATTGATTTAGGTGGACCTTCTTGTATTATTTTTCCTTCATGAAGTATTACGAGTCTATCAGCCCATGAAAGAATATTTGTTGGATCGTGAGAGACTAATACACAAGTAACTTTTTTATCATCGCAAAGTTGATGGACAATTTCGTTGATCAGTTTATTGTTAGATAAATCAAGGTTGGTGAAGGGTTCATCTAGTAACAAAAGACTAGGTTTTGCAACCAATACCCTAGCGAGGGCAATTCTTTGTCGTTCGCCACCTGAAATTGCGTTTGTCTTCCTGTTTAATAAATGATCAATCTTACAAATTTTCAATACTTCATCAGATTCTTCTACTTCCATTTTGCTAGCCATTTCCAGCAATTCCTCTACACGGTAGTTGTTGAGCAATTCAAAATGTTGGGAGAGGTATCCGATTTTTTTATGTCCAGGTATCAATACTTCATTAGGGCCCTCTATTCTTTTTTGTTCAAAATAAGCTTCTCCCTTGGTTGGCTGTACTAAACCAGCCATTGTTTTCATCAGCGTACTTTTGCCCGAGCCGGTTTCGCCCATCAATGCCAATCTTTCATTGGGGTAAATGGACAAATTGATGTTGTCCAAAATAGATCTTCCTCCTTCTGATTTACCGATCTGGTTAAGCTTTAATAATTCCACCTTACAAAGGTAAAGACTTGTTTACCCACTTCTCGCATAATTCAGTAAATTGAATGCACAATTCACGGTTATGAAAAAATTCTTGATCTTTCTTTTTGCAATAAGTGCATTGCATGTTTCTCAAGCACAAAAAAAATACTCTGAAAAAGAAGTTGAAGCTTTAAAGTCGCAGTTATCTGATGGTGTTGGAAAGCACGCAAAAGATATTCAGGTGATGGTTGATCAGATATTTAGTTATTCTGAATTGGGATTTCAAGAATGGGAGACTTCTGCGTTTATCATCAGTGTTCTAGAAAAAAATGGGTTTACCGTCGAGAAAGGTATTTCCGGAGTTCCAACTGCCTGGATGGCCAAATGGGGGTCTGGATCACCTGTGATTGCTTTGGGTAGTGATGTGGATTGTATTCCAAAAGCTTCACAAAAGCCTGGGGTTGCTTATAGAGCTCCTATTGTTGATGGGGCACCTGGACATGGGGAGGGGCATAACTCTGGACAAGCAGTGATTATTTATGCTGCTATTGCCATGAAAGAGATGATGGAAAAACAAAAAATTCCTGGAACAATTGTTATCTGGCCTGGTATTGCAGAAGAGTTAGTGGGTACTAAAGCTTGGTACATCAGAGATGGCTATTTTAAAAATGTAGATGCTTGCATCTTTACGCATGTCAGTGGTGACTTCACATCAGATTATGGAGATAATGGTGGAAATGGATTGGTGAGCGTGCGATTCGACTTTGAAGGTGATGCAGCACATGCTGCAGGTGCCCCTTGGAGAGGCAAAAGTGCTTTAGATGCTGTTGAATTGATGAATGTTGGATGGAATTACAAAAGAGAACATCTTAAGCCTACCAATAGATCACATTATGTTGTAGTAGATGGTGGTGATCAGCCAAATGTTGTACCATCAAAAGCAAGTGTGTGGTATTATTTTAGAGAGCGGACTTATGAAGACATCAAAGCCAACTATGAGGCAGGCATTAAAATTGCACAAGGTGCAGCCATGATGACCAACACAACTGTTTCTTATCAAATTCTTGGAACAGCATGGCCTGGACATTTTAATAAACCATTGGCTGAAGCCATGTATTCGAATATCAAAAAAGTGGGAATGCCGCAGTGGGATGAAAAAGACATGACCATGGCCAGGTCGGTTCAAAAATTAGTTGAAGCACCAGCAAAAGATAACCAAGGCAGACCAATCGATGGCTTAAGAACACAACCTGATAGTATCAAGGGTTCTGTTGCTTTTTCATGGGGTGGAGGTTCAGATGATATTGCTGATATTTCTTGGAATCTTCCTACAATTGTTTTGCGTTTTCCAGCAAATATACCAGGCACCAAAGGGCATCATTGGGCAGATGCTATTGCAATGGCTACTCCAATTGCACACAAAGGTTCACTTGCGGGGGCAAAGGCTACTGCATTGACTTTGTTCGATTGTTTCACCAATCCAACAGTAGTTGCTGAGGCGAAAAAATATTTTAAAGAGGTTCAAACAAAAGATGTTCAATACAAGCCATTCATTACAGAAAAAGATCCTCCTGCAATTCATTTGAATCAAGGAATCATGCAGCAATATAAGGATCAACTTAAGAAATTTTATTACGATCCAAGTAAGTATTCAACCTATATGGAACAATTAGGCATTACTTACCCTACTACTAATAAATAATCCATAACGATTTTTGATAAATACAATGAACAACAAACAAAACAGAAGAAATTTTTTAAGTACTGCTTCTCTAGGAGCAGGGGTGTTTGCTTTTTCTTCCTTCACCAATGAGCAGGATATTCCTAGTAGTATAGAGCGATTAAAGCCAATGGTAGATGGTGTAGTGCCTATTAGTGTTGAAGAAAGAAAACAAAGAATTGCCAAGGCGCAGCAGTTGATGCAAGAGCAGCAAATGGATGCCATATTTATGGAGGGGACTGTTACTTGTTCCTATTTTACTGGAATGCGTTGGGGACAAAGCGAAAGAACCTTTGGTGTGGTGATTCCTGCAAAAGGCGCAATCGCCTATGTTTGTCCTAAGTTTGAAGACGACCGTGCAAAGGAACTTATCAATCCAGTATTCGGTGATGAATTACGTTGTTGGGAAGAACATGAAAGTCCCTATGAATTAATCGTCAAAATTGTAAAAGACCGAGGCTTTAAGCATAGACGAATAGGTATGGAAGAACGTGTTCGTTTTTTCATTGCAGATGGTGTAAGAAAAGCAGCTTCAGGTTTTGAGGTTGTTGATGCTACACCTATTACTGCAGGATGCAGAATGTATAAAACCGCAGCTGAAATTGCTTTGATGCAGAAAGCAAATGATGTTACTATTGAAGCCTATAAAGCTGCATTTGCAACGATTGTCCCTGGCATGTCACAATCTGCTTTCAGTGCTAATCTCAGTGCAGCTTTTAGAAAACTTGGATACACTGGAGGTGCTTCTGTGCAGGTAGGAAAATATTCTGCTTTGCCACATGGAAGTATTACGCCACAAACTATTCGCGAAGGAGACATTGTAATGGTGGACGGAGGAACAAGTTGTGAAGGATATGCTTCAGATATAACCCGCACAATTGTTGTAGGTAAGCCAACACAAAAAATGATAGACGTGTGGAATCTTGAAAAAAGGGCCCAAGATGCTGCATTTGCTGCTGCTCAAATTGGTGCCACCTGTGAGTCGGTTGATGCTGCAGCTAGAAAGGTGATTGAAGAAGCAGGGTTTGCTAAAAATTATGGTTTACCTGGTTTACCACATAGAACAGGACATGGAATTGGTATGGAAGGGCATGAATGGACTAACTTTGTGAAAGGTAACATGACCAGGCTCGCTCCTGGGATGTGTTTCAGTGATGAACCTACAATTTCTATTCCAGGTGAATTTGGCATTAGGTTAGAAGATTGTTTGTACATGACTGAACAAGGTCCGCGCTTCTTTACAAAACAAAGTATTTCTATTGAACAACCATTTGGATAAATTAAACGCATGATAAAAAAAATTTCACTTGCACTATTGGCTATAGTAGCCATTGTAGTCGCTTTAGCTTTCACAAATCATTTAGCGCA